>RFHX01000035.1 GCA_003695725.1 Candidatus Schekmanbacteria bacterium | reverse complement strand
CCAAGAGGCGGTGCATCAGTTTAAATATAAAGGAAAAACTGGATTAGGCAGAGAAATTATCAGGGAATACTTAAAGCGATATGGAAAAAATATTGAAGACTTTTCTCCGGATATTGTTACCTTCATACCTCTTCATCCCTATCGGGAGTGGAAGAGAGGATACAACCAATCATATATAATTGCAGAAGAAATATCCAAATTTCTAAAAACAAAAATCTATACAGGCATAAGGCGGATAAAAAACACTAAACAACAGGTAGGGCTCAATAAAAAGGAGAGAAGAAAGAATATAAAAGGTGTTTTTGCATTGCGTAAAAAGTCGAAAGAATGTTTAAAATATAAAAAGATTCTTCTTGTTGATGATGTTTTTACCACAGGTGCAACATCAGAAGAATGCGGCAATATCTTGAAAAAGGCAGGTGCAAGGGAATTGGCACTTTTCACAATATCGAGGCGGCATTTATGACAAAAAAAAGCGGCACATTTTGGCTAACCGTTATTGCGGCATTCTATTTATACAACTCATTCATTGCTTTTATTTTCTTTTTGTCTCCATATGAGCCCGGAATGAATAGGGAAACACTCTTATTTAAATATCCCTCATTGTCGCTCCTTCTCTCCATTCTCGGCTTTTTAATCGGATATGGATTCATCAAATTGAAACCTTGGGCGCCGCGTCTCGTGGTTTTTGATTTTATCCTTTCTATCTTGTATTACATTGCAGACTATGGATTTTTTGGAGTAAAGAAATTAAATTTAAATGAGGACGGGCTAATTATTCTTGTTGACTTGGTAATCTATTATCTCATACTGCAGTATATATATAGACCTGAAATCAAGATTATCTTCGAGGAAAGGGAAAATATTTCTAACAAAAAAGAGGAGTAAGCAAATGGATAACCAGGAAAATGATTCTCTTGCCGACAAATTAAAAAAAATTTTGAAAGATGCATACAGTTCAAGAGGAAGAAGAATAAGCAACAGAAAAAGAAATATACTTGTAGCGGCAGGTGTTCATGACCCTATTTCAGCTAGCATTGCATCTCGCATAGCACTTAAGATTTATGGGAATCCCATTGAAAATCCATGGGCAGTGCAGATTTCCGGTTTTGGTCTTGCTGCCTCAAGAAAAATGCTTCCCGACACAGGTGAAATTGGCGTCGAAGAAATAGTGAATGGGAGCATTGAAATCCTCAATTCTGTAAAAAATGTGTCAGAGGATTTATTTGTAATGGCAGATATAGACCATGCTTATTGTGCACCTGATGAAGAGCCAACAATAGTAGAGCAAATCATAAAAGCAGGAATTTGCGCTTTCAATATCGAGGACCAGCAATATGTGATAAATCCGGATTCAATGAGGGATATAGTGGAAAAATTGAAAAAAGATTATCCATCTGCCAACCTCAAATATCTGAAACGGTCGAAGCCGCCGATTTATTTTCTAAAATCCTGTGGTCATATTGGCACTGAGAAGATTTATATCGAAGGGAGAATAGGGGGTGGAAAGGTTATTCTCCCGAAGGAAAGTATGATCAAAAAAATTGAAAATGCAGCTGCAATAAGAGACAAATTGAAGGATGATTACGGTGATGTCGTGATTAATGCAAGAACTGATATATTCGGCGTGTATGAATATCAGAGCGGACAGGCGGCAATTGATGATGCGTTGGATAGAGGCAATAGCTACCTCGAAGCAGGAGCTGATATGATTTTTTATGAAGCTGTTAAACCCTTTGAAGGATACAGCCAAAGGGAGGTCATTGAAATCCTTACTAAAGAAACAAAGGGGCCTGTCAATTTTAATGCATTGAAAGGAGGGAAAACAAAAGACCCGATTACAATCGATGAAATGGATAAATTAGGAGTTGCAGCAATCAGTCTTCCAATAAATGCTCTTGAGGCGCAAATATCAGCATTGACAGAAACATATATTTCGATTTTTAAAGGAATTGAAAAGGACAAGCCAGATGCCATTGATTTCAAGTCGACTATCGATTTTCTTGGATGGGCTGAGAAGTTTGAATCTATGAAAAATTGGCCTCATGAAACTGTCAAACAGGGCGGCGCTGAAAAGATTGATGAATTTATTTCATCCATTTCAGGTGCCTATGAAAAATTTGTTGAAAGAGAAATAGAAAAAATAACTGACCAAAGATAATAAGTTTAGATTCATTGCATAGTCTAAGGTGCTTTTAGAATTATGAAAAAAGAATGGGAAAATTCACATATTTAGGAAGAGATTAAAAAATTATAGACAATTCAAACTATCTTTTGTATAAAGTTTTCAAAATAAAGGCACGTAGCTCAGCGGGAGAGCGCTGCCTTGACGCGGCAGAGGTCAGGGGTTCGAAACCCCTCGTGCCTAAGACGACTTTAAATAATTCCAAGGGAGAAATGAGAGAAAAGAAAGCGGTATTGAATATATGAGTGAGATTGAAATTTCTTTTATCGATGGCGGCAGAGTAAAAGTTCCCTTGGGAAAGACAGTTGAAGAAATCCTTTCAGAAGCTAAATCCCCTTCAAGGAAAAATGCAGTTGCCTGCAAGATCGATGGCATTCTTCGAGATTTGAGTTTTGCACCTCAAGAAGACTGCACTATAGAAATCGTAGAGGCCGATTCAGAAGAAGGCATAGAAATTTTGAGGCATAGCACTTCTCATATAATGGCGCAGGCAGTCACAGAGCTTTTTCCCGGGACAAAAGTTGCAATAGGTCCGGCAATCGAAAACGGTTTCTATTACGATTTTGACAGAGACGAGAGCTTCACACCTGAGGATTTGAATAAGATTGAAGAGAGAATGAAGAAGATTGTTTCATCAAATACTCCCTTTTCGAGAAAAGTAGTGAATCGAAAAGAGGCAATTGATTTCTTTAGAAAGAAAGGTGAGACCTATAAGGTTGAGCTTTTGGAGGATATGGAAGATGAGACCGTAACAATGTATGAACAGGGAAGTTTTGTCGATTTATGCAGAGGACCTCACATTCCCAATACATCTAAAGTCAAATTTTTCAAGCTACTCAATACGGCAGGTGCATATTGGCGTGGTGATGAAAAAAACAAAATGCTTCAAAGAATATACGGCACTGTTTTCCCTACGAAAGAGGCGCTCAAGAAGTATCTTTCCTTTTTGGAAGAAGCAAAAAAAAGGGACCATCGAAAGCTTGGCAAGGAATTAGACCTTTTTACTATCAATGATGAAGTTGGGGCAGGGCTTGTAATTTATCTTCCAAACGGCGCTCTTTTGAGGACAATCCTTGAAGATTTTGAGAAGAAAGAACATTTGAAGCGCGGTTATGACATAGTTATTGGTCCACAAATATTGAAGATGGATGTTTGGAAAAAATCTGGTCATTTCGACAATTACAGAGATATGATGTATTTTACGAAAGTTGATGAACAAGAATATGGCATAAAACCTATGAACTGCATATCTCATATGCTCGTTTACAAATCCAAGCTTAGAAGCTATAGAGACCTTCCACTGAGGTTGTTTGAATTAGGTACAGTCCATAGACACGAACGCTCCGGCGTCCTGCACGGGCTTATGAGAGTGAGAGGATTTACTCAGGACGATGCGCACATTCTTTGTATGCCTGAACAGCTTCAGGATGAGATTCTCTCTATAATTGACTTTGTTAATTATGTTATGGGAATATTTGGATTTGAATACGATATAGAACTTAGTACAAGGCCTGAAAAATCAATTGGTTCAGATGAAGCATGGGAAAAAGCAACGAATGCATTGGAAGGGGCTTTGAAGTCGAGAAATTTGAGATATGACATAAATGAGGGAGACGGCGCTTTTTACGGACCTAAAATTGATATTAAGTTGAAAGATGCCCTTGGAAGGTCATGGCAGTGCGCGACGATACAATGCGATTTTACTTTGCCTGAAAGATTCGATCTCACATATGTGGCAAGCGATGGCTCTCACAAAAGGCCGGCAATGCTCCATAGGGTAATTTTAGGGGCAATGGAAAGGTTTATGGGGGTGCTTATTGAGCACTTTGCAGGAGCGTTTCCCACATGGCTTTCGCCAGTTCAGGTTGTGATTATGACAATTACGGAAGCTGTAAATGATTATGCAAAGGAAATTGAATCAATTCTCAAAGAAAATGAGATAAGATGTAAAACAGATTTAAGAAATGAGAAAATTTCGTTTAAAATCAGAGA
Source organism: Candidatus Schekmanbacteria bacterium (assembly GCA_003695725.1). NCBI lineage: Bacteria > Candidatus Schekmaniibacteriota > Candidatus Schekmanbacteria bacterium. The sequence goes on along the minus strand of RFHX01000035.1, from coordinate 9,306 downwards.
AGCTCAACTTTCGAAGGTTCCTTATATGCTTATTTTGGGAAAGAAAGAAATGGAAGAGAGAAATCTTTCCCTAAGGTTGAGAGGAGGTATTAATCCCGGGACTATTTCAATTGAGGAGTTTTTGAAAAGAATAAAGGAAGATATTGAAGAAAAAAAGCTAAAACCGGAATAAAAGGGAGGTGAAAGTTATAAAAAGGTTCAAGAGAGGAAAAAGTCGGGACCATGTTAGAATAAATGATGAAATAACAGCAAAAGAGGTAAGGGTGATTTCATCGAGTGGAGAGCAAATTGGGATACTTCCTACGGACGAAGCGCTGAGAATGGCAGAAGAGGAAGGTCTCGACCTTGTTGAAGTTGCGGCAAAATCAAATCCTCCGGTATGCAAAATCATAGATTATGGTAAACACGCTTTTCAACAGAAGAAGAAACAGCAAGAAGCAAAAAAGAAACAAAAGATCATCCATGTCAAGGAGATTAAATTCAAGTTAAGCACGGAAAAGCATGATATTGATTTCAAAGAGAAACATCTCGAACGATTCCTGAAGGAAGGCAACAAAGCGAAGGTAAGATTAGTGCTCTATGGCAGAGAAATGACGTTGGTTGATAGAGGCATTGAAATGCTTAACCGTATTGCAGAGGATTTGAAGGAGTATGCTGAAATTGACCAGCCTCCAAAATTAGAAGGAAGGCACATAATAATGATATTGGCACCAGCAGGCAAAGGAAAAAAGAAGCAATGATTTAGTGCTTGACTTTTTCAGTAAAATACATAAAAAAGCAACTTTCTATTGGAGAAATTTAATAATGCCAAAGATAAAGACAAATAAATCGGCAGCAAAGAGATTTAAGGTTACTGCTACAGGTAAGATAAAGAGAGGCAAGGCATATAAAAGCCATTTGCTAAGCTCGAAGACTCGAAAAGTGAAAAGAAATCTCAGGAAAAGCACTACTGTAGCGAAAAGTGATGCCAAAAAGATTAAGATGCAGCTGCCCTATAGTTAATGGAGAATGAAATATGCCAAGAGCGAAAGGTGGTTTCAAGACAAGACGGAGAAGGAAAAAGATATTAAAACAAACAAAGGGTTATTGGAATACGAAAAGCACGGCCTATTCAGTTGCCGCTGAGCAGTTAATAAGAAGTTTACAATTTTCTTATCGTGACAGAAGAAGGAAAAAACGAGATTTTAGAAGCCTCTGGATTATTCGGATAAATGCAGCTGCCAGACAAAATGGTTTGACTTACGGAAGGTTGATTTGCGGACTGAAGAAATCTAACATTGACATAAACAGAAAAATGCTTGCGCATATAGCCGTAAATGACCCTGAAGGATTCAGCAAGATTGCAGAGACAGCAAAGTCTGCATTACAATAATAGATGCTTTTTCATTAGTGTATCTTCCCCAAAAAGGATAATTCTTTATTCCAATCCTTGTTAGGAATGTAAATGAAGAAAAAACTTGAAGAGCTTCAAAAAGAGTTCTTAAAGAAAATAAAGTCCCTCAAGAAGGTAGAAGAAGTAGAAGCTCTGCGAGTCAAATATCTCGGAAGAAAAGGCGAGCTCACAAATGTCCTGAAATCCTTGAAAGAACTTTCAGACGACGAGAAGAGAACTGTCGGTAAAAAAGCGAATGAACTGAAAAAGCTCTTTGCTGAAAAAATTGAAAGTACAATAAAAGAGCTGAAAGAACGCAAAATAGCGGAAAGTGAGACAAAGACTGCTATTGATATTACTTTGCCGGGAAGAAGATTTCAAAGAGGGTCGTTTCATCCTGTCACAATCATTATGGGTGAGATAATGGATATATTTGCTACTATGGGATTTGAAATCGAAGATGGCCCTGAAGTTGAAGAAGATTATTATAATTTTGAAGCTCTTAACATCCCTGCAGACCATCCGGCAAGAGATATGCAGGACACTTTTTATATCAGTGATGATATTCTTTTAAGGACTCATACATCTCCTGTACAAATTAGGACATATCTCAAAAAAAAGCCGCCTATAAAGATTTTAGCACCGGGCAAGGTTTTTCGGCGGGATGCGGATATATCTCATACTCCAATGTTTCATCAGATAGAAGGATTTTATGTTGATGAGGAGGTCTCATTTGCAGATTTGAAGGGTACACTTGAAGTATTCATTCATAAACTTTTCGGCAAAAATGCAAACATAAGATTTAGGCCAAGTTTTTTCCCTTTTACTGAGCCAAGCGCTGAAGTTGATGTTGAATGCGTAATCTGTGGTGGGAAAGGGTGTAGAGTATGCAAAAACTCAGGATGGATTGAAATTCTCGGCTGTGGTATGGTGCATCCCAACGTCTTCGAAGCCGTTAACTATGATATCAATAAGTACACCGGTTTTGCCTTCGGAATGGGAATCGAGCGAATAGCAATGATTAAATTTGGGATAGATGACATTCGGCTTTTTTATGAAAACGACTTGAGATTTTTAAAGCAATTTAAGGCAAGAATGAAATGAAGATATCATGGAAATGGTTGAAAGAATTTGTAGATATTCCATTTTCCCTACAGGAAACGGCTGAAAAGCTCACAATGACAGGGCTTGAAGTTGAAGACATAATTATTTTCGAAGATAATATACCCAAAAATGTCATAACTGCTGAAATTTCATCTATCAAAAATCATCCTGAATCAGATAAACTGCAGGTTGTTGAAGTTTTTACCGGCAAGGAAAAGGTAAGAGTTGTTTCAGGTGCGCCCAATCTTGAAATTGGAAAGAAAGTTGTTTTTGCCCCTGCCGGCACAACATTGCCCGCGGGCAAAGTAGAAAAAAGAAAAATACGAGGGATTGAATCAGCAGGATTATTGTGTTGTGACGCTGATTTCGATATAGTAGACGAATCAGAGAATATAATCTTTCTTGATGATGAAGTCGAGCTTGGAAAATATGCCGGAGATTATATTGAAACAGAAGAAGCTGTCCTTGAGATAGGAATAACTCCCAACAGAGCCGACTGTTTGAATGTTATAGGTGTAGCCAGGGAAATCTCCGCAATCACTGGAAACAGCATAAAGATAAAAAAACCTAAATTCAACGAGATAAAAACGCCGTCATCTCATTTGATCTCTATTGAAATAAAATCTCCTGAACTTTGCCCTTCATATACGGCACGAGTTATTGAAGATGTTAAGATTGCTCCATCTCCCTTATGGATGGTAAAGCGTCTCAAGGCATCAGGATTGAGAAGTGTAAACAATGTCGTTGATATTACAAACTATATTCTTATTGAAACAGGACATCCCCTTCATGCTTTCGATTACGACCTTATTGAAGGGAAAAAGATTATTGTAAGGACTGCCTATGAGGGTGAAAAGATTGTGACTCTTGATGGCGTAGAAAGAGCTCTTGAAAATGATATGCTCGTTATTGCCGATGAAAGAAAAGCAATTGCAATTGCCGGTATTATGGGTGGTGAAGAAACGGAAGTAAGGAATGAGACGACGAAGCTGCTTATAGAAAGCGCATATTTCACTCCTTCATCGATAAGAAAAACATCAAAGGCTCTTGGATTGAGCACTGAAGCGTCATACCGTTTTGAGAGGGGTAGTGATGCTGAAATACTGGAATACGCTTCTGATAGAGTTTCTTCTCTGATTGCAGAGCTTGCAGATGGGAAAATTTGTGCAGGAATTGTCAAAGAAACAAAAAGAAAGCCGCAAAAACCAATCATACCTCTTAGAAGAAGTGTAGTAAAAAAGGTTTTAGGTATAGATATTCCAATGGAAAAATCAGCCAACATTCTTGAAAATTTGGGAATGACAGTGAAAACGCGGGATGCGGAAGGAATCAGCGTCACACCTCCTTCTTATCGCAATGACATTGAGAAAGAAATAGACCTCGTTGAAGAGGTGGCGCGAATTCATGGATATGAAAATATTCCAGTAAAATATCCCTTTTCTCAGGCAGGAGAAGATGGGAAGATACCCGGACGAATAAAGACTATAACAGATATGAGAGCAGAGTTGGTAAGAATTGGTTTTAGTGAAATAATAAACTATAGCTTTATAAATCCTGCCTTAATGGAGAAAATTTCAGGTAATAAAAATAATGCTGTTGAGCTTAAAAATCCTCTTTCAGAAGAACAGAGTGTAATGAGGACATCTTTGATTGAGGGCATTTTGTCAACGCTTTCATTGAATGAAAAGCGGTACATACATAATCTAAAGATTTTTGAGATTGGAAGGGTTTATTTACCTGAGAAAGGAACAATTATTCCTAATGAAAGAGTTTACCTTGCCGGGCTTATGAGTGGGAAAGCAAACAGCATCAGTTGGTATGAAAAGGAAAGAGATGTAGATTTCTTTGATATCAAAGGTGTGCTTGAATCCTTGGCTGATTCGGCAGGGCTTGAATTAAAGCTCAAAGAACTATCTCAAAAGAAGAAGTTTCTCAATATTTCTGAATCAGCTGATGTAATGATCAATGATGTGAAATGTGGCTATGTTGGAAGAATTTCAAGTCTAATTATAGATGAGTTGGAATTGAGAGGACCAGTTTATGTATTTGAAATTGACATTGATGCGATAGATTTTGGAAAAGTCAGGAAGGAATCATTCAAACCTTTATCAAAAATACCTCCATCTTACAGAGACCTTTCGATAATAGTGGATGAAAATTTAACTGCTGAGCAGATACTGGAAGTTGTTAAAAAATCTGCAGGCAATGTTTTAGAAGATGTATGTTTTTTTGATATCTACCGGGGGGCATCTATACCCAAAGGAAAAAAGAGCGTTGCAATCTCATTGACCTTTAGAGGAATAGATAAGACGCTCACTGATGAAGAAATATCATCAATTATGGAAAGAATTTTAATATCTCTAAAGGAAAATGTATCTGCTCAAATAAGAAGTTAAAATCTTCATTAAGACTTACAACTCTTTACCCTGTCCTGATTTTTCTAAATCCCTAATCACAATTCTTGACTTTTGATAGCACTTAGTTAAAATTTGTTTGTTGGAGAGCAATTTTATGAGAAAGAAATAAGAAAGGAGAGGTATCAAAATGCAACAGATAGAGATTTTAGAAGAAAAAATTAGAAAAATGATAGACATAATCAATGACTTTAAAGAAGAAAATAAAAAACTTGCGGCAGAAGTTGAAAATTGTCAGAAAAAAATATCCGAGTATGAAGCAAAGTTATCAGAAAGCAATGGCTACAAAGAAAAATACAATGAATTGTTGCAGGAAAAAGAAGTTTTACAGGGCGAAAAGGATATGGTAAAATCTTCAATTGAAAGGTTGCTCAAAGATATAGAAGCCGTTGTTTAATTTTTATCTTAATTTAAAATTTAAATAATTGTGGGAAAGAAAAGTACAACGGTAAAAATTTATGGGAAAAATTACAGTCTTGTCTTCGACGGCGATGAAGATCATTTCAACGAAGTCGTAGATTATTTGAATGAAAAAATGGACAATATTTCAAAAAGCGCAAAGGTAGTTGATTCTATTAAAGTGGCAGTGCTTGCAGCATTAAAAATTACAGACGAATATTTGACTTTGAAGAAAAATGTCGATAAGGTACAACATTTAGATAATGAAAAAGCGGAGATGCTTATAAAACTTATCGACAGCAATGTAGAAGAATTAAGAAACTGTTAGAGTGGTGATTTTGGAAGGAAGAAATTTTCTAATGGAGTTGGTGAGTTAAAGAAATAATTTTGTCAAAGAAGTAAATAGATATAAAGGTGAAAAAATGCTTAAATTTGCAGTAAATGAGAAGATGGCTAAAAAGAAAAAAGTCAATATAATAAGTATAGACAGACATTTATTCACCTTCATTGAATATGTTAGAGAAGTTGGGTTGATGTAATTCAAGATATTTCTTTACTCGCCTTCAACTACTAAATTTTCATTCCTGCCAAATTCACCACAGGATAAAGCTGTGGAAAAGGAAAAAATTAGGAAAATGATGGCAGGGTTGAGGCAAAACTTAAGAGAAGATGAAAGGCAGGAATACTCCCAGTTGGCCTGCAAAAATCTTCTTTCATTGGAAGTGCTTCTAAAAGCAGAAAATATTATCTGCTATGCATCAAAGCCAGAAGAATTATGCACTGATTTTTTCATAAAAGAGATTTTGAAGAAAGGCAAACGAATAGCTTTGCCAAAAGTAAATGAGGATAGAAAAGAATTATCCTTTTACTACATTCGTTCTCTTGAAGATGACCTTGAACGAGGATTTAAAAATATTCTTGAACCAAAGGAGGGATTAGAAAGAATAAAAGATGTTTCTGAAATTGATTTTGCTGTTATTCCATCTCTATCAGTAGATTTGGGAGGCAACAGAATCGGCTTTGGAGGAGGATACTTTGACAGGTATTTTTTCGGTAAGCGTTATAAAGCAGTTTTATGCAGTTTGGTTTTTGATTTTCAAATTTTAGATAGAATACCGCGGAAAGATTATGATTTGAAGCTTGATATCGTTGTTTCAGAAAAAAGAATTCATTTCTGCGGTAATAACAAACAAAATGACCACTAAAAACAGGAGGAATTTAGTTGGATATATACATTTATTTAATCATAGGTGTTGTGGCTGGAGCTTTGGTCACATACCTTTTAACATATAAAAACAGAAAAAAAGCTGAGGAAGATATAGAAGCAACTCGTAAGGAAGCGGAAAAGATTATCAGAGACGCGAAAAAAGAAGCTGAAACTATCATCAAGGAAAGCCGCATCGAGGCAAAAGAAACAATTCTCAAAGCAAGAGCCGACTTTGAAAAGGAAACGAAAGAACAGAAAAAAGAGTTACAAGCACTTGAAAAGCGATTGTCTCAGAAGGAAGAGAATATTGACAGAAAAATAGATTTTCTTTCAAAGAAAGACCTCGATATTCAAAACAAAGAAAAAGAACTTGTGCAAAAAAAGGAGGAACTAAAAAAAGCTGAAGAGCACCTGAATGAACTAACTTTTGAATGCAAAAGGCGTCTTGAAAAGATATCCGGGATGAGTGCAGAAGAAGCAAAGAAAATTCTAATAGACAGCATAAAGGAAGAAGCAGAACACGAAGCGATGAAATATGTCAAAAAGATTGAAGAAGGCGCAAAGGATAATGCATTGAAGAAGGCAAAAGAAATAATTGCAACTGCAATTCAAAAGACTGCATCCGATTATGTAGCTGAAACAACTGTTTCTGTTGTTGACCTCCCTTCAGATGAAATGAAGGGGCGTATAATTGGAAGAGAAGGCAGAAATATTAGGGCTTTTGAAATAGCTACAGGCGTTGACCTAATAATTGATGATACTCCGGAGGCGGTCATATTATCAGCCCATGACCCCATTAAAAGAGAGATTGCGAAAAGAACACTTGAAAAACTTATCAGTGATGGAAGGATACACCCTGGAAAGATTGAGGAAGTGTTGGGCAAAATGACTGCAGAGGTTGAAGAAGATATCAAAGAAGAAGGTAATCAGTGTTGTTTGCTCCTTGGAATACATGGGCTTCATCCAGAGTTAGTTAAGTTATTGGGAAGGCTTAAGTTTCGTACAAGCTATGCGCAAAATGTTTTGGAACATTCAAAAGAGGTGGCATATTTATGCTCAATTATGGCTTCTGAATTAGGAGTTGACAAGGAAATTGCAAAAAGAGCCGGCCTTCTTCACGATATAGGTAAAGCAGTTGACCATCAGGTTGAGGGCTCTCATGCAATTATAGGTGCTGATATTGCTCAAAAGTATGGTGAGAAAGAGGTTATTGTAAATGCTATTCGTTCTCATCATGAAGAAGCAAATCCTTTGAGCATTGAAGCAATACTCCTTCAGGCAGGAGATGCTCTTTCCGCTGCGAGGCCCGGAGCAAGGAGAGAAATGCTGGAGTCATATATCAAGCGCCTTGAAAAACTTGAAGAGTTGGCTGATTCCTTCAATGGTGTTGAGAAATCTTATGCTATCCAAGCAGGAAGAGAAATCAGGATTATTGTAAAGAATGAAGACCTTTCCGATGAAGAAACTTATTCTCTTGCGCGAGAAATAGCGAGAAAGATTGAAAAAGAGCTTTCCTATCCGGGGCAGATAAAAGTCACTGCAATAAGGGAGACGCGCGCAGTTGAGTATGCGAAATAATTATCGTTATTGATATATGTTTTTTAATTGTTGGAATCGCTGAGTTTTTCTTCTATTTCGCTCAGCGCTCTTGAAAGGCGGTTTAAAGTCCTTCGCGCATCGAGTATTTTATCCTCTAATTCAGTGATAGCTTTGCTCAAATCGCCATTCCCGTTTTTTGGCGGCTTTGTAAGGATATCTTTTAGGGGATGGGGATTGATTTCCCTCGATGTCGCTATTGGGATTTTGGAACTCTGAATTTTTTCAATCGTTTTTTTTGAAACACATTTTAAAGTTTCAAAAACTCCTTCTCCATTTATTGCAGAAGAGGAAAAAGAATCAAGTCCCATAGGATTCAAAATGGATTCCATTTCTTCAACCGGCGTAATATCAGGAAGGTCTCTTTTATTGTATTGAAATACGATAGGAATGCTGTCAATGTCAAGACCGCTTTCACTCAGATTAATTTTTAAATCTTCCAAGCTTTCAAGATTGGCTTCGACTTGGTCTTTTTGAGAATCGGCTACGAATACAACGGCATCAACTCCTTTTAAAACGAGTTTTCGTGTTGAGGAGAGCTGAACTTGTCCTGGAGTAGTATACAACTGCAGTTTAATATTCATTCCTCTTATTTTCCCAAGATTCATTGGTAAGAGGTCAAAGAATAATGTCCTGTCAGTTTCAGTCCTCATTGAAATTAATTTGCCGCGTGTTTCAGGATCACTCTTGTTGTAAATATATTCTAAATTTGTTGTTTTCCCACCTCTTGCAGGACCATAATATACAATTTTTATAATTGCTTCATCTAAAGCAACATTGAATATAGCCATTTTTGAAAAAGGGAAAAAGGTTATATTTCAGATACTTATATTTTCAATTTAATATTGCCGTTTTTAAAAAATTTATATCTTTATATCTACCTTCAGATAATTCATCAGCAATAATAATTCCTTTACTATTTTGATAGGATAGATAATAATCTAAGTTATGAAAAAAAGCATAAATTGCAGAGGACATTAGTTTTAGTTTATTTAAATTATCAGAAACATCACCAAAAATTGTTGCATTTTTATATACAATTCCAAAAATAAGTGTTAGATTAAATTTTGATACAAGTTGTAAAATTTCTTTAAAAAAAAGAAAAGATTGTTCTTCTGTTAAATATTCAAATTTTTTGTTTCTTTTAAAAATGTTTCCAGCATGTATTTCTGTTTCATAAATATTTTTAACGTTTAAAATTTCCTTACATAAAT
>RFHX01000034.1 GCA_003695725.1 Candidatus Schekmanbacteria bacterium | reverse complement strand
TTTTCGCTCTTTTAAAAAAGAAAAAAAAGAAAGAAGCATTTTTACTTCTCTTCTTTGGCACTATTTTTCCTCTTTCTTGGTTTATTGGAAACTATCTTGAATTAGGAAGTATTTTGCCTTTAGCAGATATAAACATAAAATCAGGAGCCTTTGAAGACTATAATCTAATAAAAAAACTCCTAATTTACCCTTATATTTTTTTAAAAACTCTCACTCCTCTTGCAGGAATAATAGCTTTCATTGGATTTGCTCTTTCAGTCCTGAAAAAAAGAAATATTATGTTATCTCTTTTCATAATATCTCAAATTGCCTTTTTGACTCTTACAGTAATCAAAGGCACAAATGCCTTTCCTAAGCCGCGATACTGTCTTTTCAGTGGAATTCTTCTTATTCCTTTTATGATAAATCTCTTATATGAGATTGAAAAAAAGAAAGGATTTTATTTAAAAAATATAACAGCAGTTTCAATCATCATTTCTGTACTTGGTACTTATATATATTTTTATAAGAAGAACAATCCCCCTTTTTTCCCCAAATCCCCGGAATTCGTAGAAATTGCAAGCAAATGGATAAAAGAGAATACAAACGCGAAAGACAAAATATTCATTGATTCATTTGGATGGTGGAATTCGAATATTGCTGTAAAAGCAAAGATCAATCCATACAATCTTGGAAGAATTTATGCAGACCCCTTTCCCGGTATAATAACGGGTGATAAATACTTTTTGAAAAAGGAAAATGGATTGAAGAGATATCTCAATGAAGAAATGCCCAATTATATTCTTCTTCAACCTGGCGGCATTCTAGATGAATGGTCAGACAAATCATTCCTCAACACACTGCCACGAATGTCAAAAGAGAAATATTCGATCGTTTATAAAAACCCGGACCTGGTTATAATCAAAGTTGATAGAGATTAACTTTTAAATATTTAAAATTTTGCCTCTATGCCAAACAGATATTTTGCTACTGTTGATGGAATTCCCCCTGATTCATAATAGAGCTTGCTGAAAACATTCTCTATTGCAAAGGTAAATTTTAATTTTCCATTCATAAAGGGCTGAGACATTTTGTAATCAAAAACCCAATGTTCCGGCTGACGCCATATTCCGCCTGCATAGTTTCCTGAAAAAAAATCCGTAGTGCTCTTGTATCTTCCATTTATCACCATATTCAGACCAAACGGGAAGGTAAATGAAGAGGAAAACTTGAATATATGAGTTGGCATATAGGCAATTCTCATCTCATCTTGAAATTTTGGTCCAAGTGTTTTTCCTGCTACTTCCCAATCGTCTTGAGGCTGGCCTTGTCCAAAGTCAAAGGGATTATTGTTGCCAACAACTGCTCTTGTAAAGGTATAAGAAGTATTTATTGTCCAGTTTCTCATAGGCATAAAATCCATTGATATATCAAAACCCTGAAAAACAGCATCAGGTCCGTTTATAAATGTTCCTGCCCTTACATTGCCTGTATTTATACCTTTGGCCGCCAACTGTTCTGGTGAATTTGCCAATACCTTTTCTGCATACTCTTCAGGATTGCTATAGCCAAGAGCGCTCAAAGGCACCGGAATCTCAAGATCTGACATATCATCATAGAAATATGCTATATCTCCGCTGACATACTTAGTTGAAAACCTAAATCCCAATTCATATGTCCAGTTTACTTCAGGACCTATGAATGGATTTCCCCATAACCTTCCATTATTCTGACCTAATCCAAATTGTCTTGCAAAATCGAGGAATCTTCTTGCACGACCAACTGAAAAACGTAGAGTTGTGCCCGGTCTGAATTCATAATTGATGCCAAACCTCGGTGATAATTCATCATCGAAATCTTCTATGTACAGTGTTGATTGGTCCCATCTTGCGCCGACTGAAAGGGTAAATTTTTTGACTGAAAGAAGATTCTGGAAGAAGAGAGAATGGACATTCCTTTTTACGCTTGGGGTGTTGTAATTATTGAAGGGTGAGAAGCTCTTTACCCAACGATATTCCTGTCCAACTGTTAAAGTATCCCCATCAAAAACATCAAATTTATATGTGAGGTCATTGGCAAATGAAAAACTTCTATCTATTGTATAAACTGGAAGTTCCTGAAATGGTGTTGAGGGGTCTAGTCCGACGTATCCATCTTTCTTTCCCAATGCTTCCTGTTCCTTATTAAAATCCTGAAAATCAGTGATCGCTACAAAAATGGCGCCTCCTGTACTCTTTGTTAGTCCCATTCTAAAATTGTATGTAAGATTTGGTGTGATTTCCCATTTATCAGTAATTGTCAGGAAGTCTTTTCTATTAAATATCTTCAAAGTAAACTGCAAAAAAGTGTCATCTGGTCCCTGTATAGGTAGATTGCCAGGAGTAAAAGGAGTATAAAATTCAACAAGCGAATATTGGGGTGCAATTCTAAGAGTATTATTTTTGAAAAGATTTATACCTAAATTTAGTGCAACAGAATATCTTTCCCCTTTATCAATGTCAGATACATCCATCAATTCATTCAAACTTTTACCCAATTTAAAAGGTATCTCCTTGCGGTCGGGCAAGACTTTTGTCCCATCAGGCAGTCTTCCTTTGCCCGGGTTTTTTTCTGCAAAAAGGCGAAAAGCTGAACCAACTCTGTTTTTCTCTGCTGTGGTCATACCGCTTGAGTGGGAATAACCTCCTGATATGGAATAATCGAAATACTTATTTCCCCAACTGTGAACAAAACTGTAAGATTCAGTCAATTCTGTTTCAGCATGGCGTCGTGGCTGATATGTGCCATATTGAACAGAAACTTTTGTAAAGGGTTTTTTTTGCCCTTTTCTTGTTATAATGTTTATGACTCCTGCCGCCGCCTGTCCTCCATATTGAGCGGAAGAAGCGCCTTTCAAAACTTCTATCCTTTCAATATTCTCAGCAGGGATCTGATACATATTTGCATATCCCTGTGCAGGGTCATTTGCAGGCACACCATCTATCAGAAGCAGGATACCTGCAGACGCGTTGCTTGGCGGAGCAATTGTCCTTCCTCTTATCTTTATGATCTTTGAAAACTCAGAACCACCACTCTCGACTTGAACACCGGGCGTATTGATGATAAGGTCTGTTGCATTTGTTGTAGAGGTCAATTTCTCAATCTCCTGAGAACCTACTACCGCAACAGAGGCAGTTGTTTTTGATAAGGGTACAGTCAATCTTTCTCCTGTAACAACCATTTCTTCGCCTTTTATTGCTTCTGCCTCAACCATTTTCATATCCACTTTCGTCGTTTTGTCTTCCACTACGACAACATTGACAGCTTCAGTGGGATTATAACCAAGCAATTCAGCGCGAAGTTTATATTTGCCCGGTTCTATATCAATCTTATATTTTCCATTCTCATCAGTAAAAACGATAATATCGGTCCCTTCAACTGTTACAGTTACCCCAGGCAATACGAATCCATTTTCTTTGTCTGAAATCGTGCCTTCTATGACCCCATTTTGGGCATATGAAACTTTAACAATTAAGGAAAAAAAGATAGCTAACAAAGATATTGTAATTGAAGAGAAAAAAGATTTTGAAGGGGAGGGTTTGAAATTCATAGCTTTCTCCTGTTTATTTGAATTATAAACAGCTTATTGCTCTGACTTCAAAGTTCAACTCCGATACAATGCTCAGAGATTTTACTTTTGATAAAAATAGTAAAATTAAAAGGATTGATTAGTCAATATTTTTATTAATAGGAAATTTCTATAATATACTATCAATTAAAAAAGACCCAAATTACCTTTTTATGAAGCAATTCTCACTCCAAGCTCAAAGGCCCTTTTTAATTCATCTTCTCTTTCTGCAGCCATTCCCCGCTTAATATTTCCTGTGCTTAGAAGGTCTCCCACATATTTCATCATCAAATCTGTAAAATTGATCGCCAATACCTGTATTGCAAGCGCTCCTGAATATGCCATAGGATCACCCTGGCTTACGACTGATGCCACTTTCTTACCTTTTAAGAGGGAGTTGACTTCAGCAGAAACAATTTTGCCATTTTCATCAAATATCGGTTTCATTTTAAGAAGAGGAATCGAACGTGTCAAAAAATTGAGCATTGGTGCTGAAAGTGTCCTCATATGTACCGGTGTGCCAAAAATCAATGCATCAGCTTCTATCATCTCTCGATGTATCCCAATCATATCATCATCTTGAGAACACATTTTTCCACTCACTTTATCTGCTTGCCTCAAATGAAACCCGCATCCTGTACAGTAGTTTATTTTTTTATCAACAATATATATCTTTTCACTATCAACTTCTGTTACACTTGAAATCCCTTCTATTACTTTGTCAACAAGTATATCAGTATTTGATTTCTTTCTCGGACTGCCGACAATTGCAAGTACTTTCATAGAATTATCTCTCCCAATATATATCAACTACTAAGTTTATCGATTGCCCATTGGGCATGGGAACGAACAAGCTCATCCTCATCCTTTGCCGCTATTTCAAGTGCAGGCAAAGCAGATTTGTCATTTGCATTACCAAGAGCTACTGCAATATTTCTTCTCAAATACCGTCTTCCGCCTATGATTAACCCAAACATCTTGTCCCCATATTTCTTGTCATATTCTTCCTGTGAAATATTAAGAAGCGGAATTAAATAAGGATATATTTCTTCATCTGGCAATCTATCCTGTGTATTCAAAGTAATTTTCCTATTATATGGACAAATATCACTGCAAACAAGACAAGTGCCAATCCTGACGCCAATCTTGTCCCGCACCTCTAACGGTATTTCTCCTTTGAGATGGCATAAATAGTAGATAAGACATTTATCAACCTGTAAAGTATATTCATTTGTAAGAGCCCCTGTAGGACAAGCCTCTACGCATTTTCTGCAATTTCCACAATCTCTTTCCATCGGCTTATCCGGTTCAAGCGGCGCATCTGTAATGACAGTCGATATTGATGTCCATGTCCCAAGTTTTTCATTTAAAACAAGCGTATTTTTACCATAAAAACCGATACCCGCCTCAACGGCTTTAATTTTTTGAGGAAATCCCTGAAAGGGAGAATCTGAGTTATAACCTTCTGCATTAAGAAAGTCTTGAAGTTTCGACGCCTGCTCAATTGCTCTGTTTAATATCCTTTCATTCAAATAAAAATTTCCAATTGTCCCGCGCGGACCATCAGATTTGTTAGAATCGCTCATAAATTCAGGCCCAAAAAAAGAATTTCTTCCAAAAACAATGACAGATTGTGCATTATCTACAAAATCTTGGGGGTCATATATCCCTGATGCAGCAGACATCATAGGATTTGCCGACTTTAGAATATCTTGAGAAGCAAGTACGCGCTTTTTATGCTCCTCGCTGAATGGGTTAGCAGGAGCAATCCCCACGACTTCAGCTGCGCATTCTTCATACAAAAAATCCTTTACCTTTTGTGAATCGAGCATTCATATCCCTCCCCTAAAAAAAATGCCAAATTGTTTATTGATTAGGAATATGTATGGAGAATTTCAAGGATTTTTTGCGATATTTACCAAATTTACAGCTTAAAAGGAATGGCTGTAATTATTTCGAATAGAACACATAGTTCTCCTGCTTGAACTACTGAAAAATATTATCGCAGAGGATTGTGTAACTGAAAATTCCTATTCTCTTACATAGAGGTCAAGCTCAAAATCATCAAATGCCTGACCCATAATAGCTTTTCTTTCCTTTTCAAGGACCTCTATATGGGAAACTTCGTCTTCTATCAGTTTATCAAAGAGCTCCTTCAATTCAGGGTCGCTTCCAAAAGAGGCAAGAGTTTTCTCGAAATGGTTTTTTTCTCTGTGTTCATATCCCATTGCCACATCAATCAGGTGGGCTGAATAAGGCTCAATCACCATATTCTTAATACTTGAAAGGGAATCATCTTTTAGCTTACTAACATCAAGCTTTTTCTGAAGCTTCTTTTCAAAAAATTCTTTGAGCATCTTCATATGTCTTTCTTCATCCTTGACAACAACTTCAATATTAGAACGGGAATCACTTGTAATATCTCTTTTAAGGCATTGGCTGTATAATTCAATAACTCTTATTTCATTTTTCATTGCTATGATAAGTGCTTGTGCCAATTTTTTTTCGTCATCACCCATTTTGAAAGCTCCTTCCTTTCTAAAAAAATTATCTCCCTAAAGCTTGAAATTACTCACGAACATATAAATCAAGCTCAAATTCATCAAAGGGATGTCCCAAGAGTGCCTTTCTCTCCTTTTCGAGGACTTCAAGATGAGCCTCTTCATCCTTTACAAGATGAGAAAATAGCCCGCTAAGCTCTTTGTCATCACCATATTCTTCAAAGGCATTCTTATAATGCACTAATTCTCTTTCTTCATATCCTTTTGCCAAATCAAGAATATGCAGAGGAGATGAATCATTTGACAATTTACTGATAGCTTTTAAAGAATCATCGTTTAGTTTATCTCTGTCTATATGTTTCCCAAGTTTTTTTTCAAAGATGCTGTTGAGCATATCAAGATGCTTTCTTTCATCAGCAGTTATATCTTTAATGTTACTCCGAGATTCATCACTAATTTCTAATTTCACACTTTGAGAGTAAAGCTCGATTACCCTTATCTCATTTTTCATCCCCACAATAAGCGTTTTAGCAAGTTTTTCATTATCCATTATGCTCTCCTTCCATCAAAATTAATCACTGTATATTCGGCTTATACTCCAATAAATTCGTCCTGTCAATACAACTGCCCAAAAGAGCATATAGCATCTTTTCCCTTATATTATCTGTTAACAAATTCCT
Organism: Candidatus Schekmanbacteria bacterium; assembly: GCA_003695725.1. Classification (NCBI taxonomy): domain Bacteria; phylum Candidatus Schekmaniibacteriota; species Candidatus Schekmanbacteria bacterium. Next base: position 12,918 of record RFHX01000034.1, on the reverse strand, counting down.
ATTTTTGTGAGAAAAAATCAAATAGTATGGCAAAAATAAAAAAAATTTTTATAACAGGTGCAACAGGATTTGTAGGCAGAAGTATTGTCAGGGCAGGTAAGAAAGAGGGATACACCTTTGCATGTCTCGTAAGAAATCTTGATAGAGCGAAAAAAATTCTTACAAGCAACAGCTGCACTTTTATCAAGGGCGATATTACAAATATCGGAAGCCTTAAAAAGGTAATAGAAAAAAATGATGCCGTAATCAATCTCGTTGGAATTATTTCAGAAACAAAAAAATCAAGTTTTGATGAAATTCATTTCAAAGGCGCAAAAAACCTAATAGATGCCTCAAAAAGCTCGGGAATCAAGAAATTTATTCAGATGAGCGCTCTTGGTGCCAGAAAAGACGGCAAAACAGCTTATCATATTACAAAATGGAAAGCTGAAGATTATTTACAAAAAAGCGGATTAAACTATACTATTTTCAAGCCTTCTGTAATCTTTGGTAAAGATGACAAGTTCATCAATTTATTTATAAAACTTTTAAAGTTATCTCCAATTTTCCCCGCCTTAGGCAAAGGCACTCTTGAACCGGTCTGGGTAGAAGATGTTGCCAACTCTTTTATCAATGCATTGAATAACCCCAAATCGGACAGACAAATCATTGAACTTGGAAGTGGAAAAGTTTATACACATACAGAATTGTTAAAAACATTATGCCAAAAACTTCATATCAAAAGGTTAATATTTCCAATGCCTACACCCATTGCTAAAACAATGGCTCTTTTATCAGAAATGCTTTTACCATCGCCTTTACTGACGCGTGAGCAACTAATTATGCTTGATGAAAAAAATCAGGTTAGTAATAGAAATGCAGAAACAATATTTAATATATCCTATAAAACCCTTGAAGATTATTTAGAAGAGTTATAATATAACATTTGAGCCGTTTTCAGCCGTATTAAACTGCTGTCAGGGGGGAGAAAGATGAAGAGAGCAGTTTATGCCGCAATGTTTTGTGCCCTATTTTTAGCCCTTATTTGTCCGTTGAATGCTTCATCTCAAAATCAGCAATCTGTTCTAATGATTATTGCCCAGAATAATTTTCGCGATGAAGAGCTTTTCACACCAAAAGAGTTTTTTGAATCAAAAGGAGTAAAAGTAACAGTTGCCTGCAGTTCAAAAAGGCCTGCTATAGGAATGTTTGGAAGAACTGTAACACCGGATATAACAATCAACGAAATCGACATTAAAAAATACGATGCTTTAATTCTTGTAGGTGGAATTGGCGCAACCCAGTACTACAATGACAAAAGAGTACATAACCTTGCAAAAAGTGCATACAACTCAAAAAAGATTGTTGCTGCAATATGTCTTGCTCCTGTTACACTTGCAAATGCCGGATTGTTGCGAGGTAAAAAAGCTACAGTATTCAATACGGCAAGCAGGTTTATCATAAGAGGCGGCGCAAAATATGAAGAAAAATCCGTAGTTGTGGATGGAAGAATCATCACAGCCAATGGTCCTGCAGCAGCAGACGAATTTGCAAGGACCATTTATTCTGCATTAACTGGTAATAAATAACTTCCTTATTCTCCTATAATCTTTATAAGCAGGCGTTTCCTTCTTCTTCCGTCGAACTCTGCATAAAAAACTTGTTGCCAAGGTCCAAAATCAGCTTTTCCATCGGTTATTGGAATTATAACTTGGTTTCCTACAAGTATGCTTTTGAGATGCGCATCGCCATTAACCTCTCCTGTCCTATGGTGGCGATAATCTGGGCCTTCAGGCGCAAGTTTTTGAAGCCATTCCTCTATATCTTTCTTGATTCCAGATTCTTCATCATTGATAAATACGCCTGCTGTTATATGCATTGCTGATACAAGAGCCAACCCCTCTCTAACTTTGCTCTCCTCAATTGCCGATTCGACTTCTGATGTAATGTTAACGAGTTCCAATTTCTTTTCTGTATTGAAGGTTAAATATTTATTGAATGATTTCATTTCTCTCCTCCATCCTATCTTTATTTTTTGACATACTTAATCTTTCAAGAAGATACCTACCTGTATAAGACCGTCCACAGGTAATTATATCATCAAGATTACCTTCACACACTATTCTCCCCCCTTCGTCTCCTCCTTCCGGTCCCAAATCAATTATATAGTCTGATTGAAGTATAAAATCAGGATTATGTTCAATAGTCACTACAGAGTGCCCTTCTGCAATCATTTTTCTAAACACTTTCACCAAATTTTCAACATCTGCCATATGAAGTCCAGTTGTTGGCTCATCAAAAAGAAATAAATATTTCGCCGATTTTTTCTTTCCAGACAAAAGCCCTGCAAGTTTGAGTCTCTGTGATTCACCACCGCTTAGAGTTGATGTTTTTTGTCCAAGTCGAAGATATCCAAGGCCCATCTCTTCAAGAATAGCAAGCTTTTCTGTAATCTTTTCTTCATCAGAAAAAAAATCAATTGCTTCAAAAACAGTCATATTGAGAATATCAAAAATATTTTTTCCCTTATTTTTTATCGATAAAATTTTCTCTTTAAATCCTGTGCCATTACACTCTTCACAGATAATGTTAAGGTCCGCCAAGAACTGCATCTCAATCTTTTCAACTCCAAGGCCTAAACATTTTTCACACCTTCCATTTCCAGCATTGAAGGAAAAATCTACCTCCTTAATCCCCACCTTTTTTGCCTCTCTCGTCTTTGCCATTATTTTCCTTATTTCTCCGTAAGCCTTCACATAGGTAACAGGATTAGAGCGGGCAGATTTTCCCGGAGGAGATTGGTCAACCAAAATCACATCATCAATATTTTCTACCCCCTCTATTTTGGAAAGATTTTTTCTCTTTATTTCCAAGCCAGCTTTAGCTCTTTTTATTGCCGGATAAAATATCTCTTTGAGAAACGTCGATTTCCCAGAGCCGGAAACTCCTGTAATAGATACAAGCATATTTAGTGGAACTTTAAAATTCTCTCCTTTGATGTTATTTTTTCTTACATCATAAAGAGCAATAAATTTTGTTGGGAATGATTCTTTTTTTTTGACAGCCATAGTAGGCGGCATACCGAGATATTGGGCCGTCAGAGAACTGCGATCCTTTTTCAATTCTTCAAATGTCCCTTCAAAAACTACCTCTCCTCCTTTTTCGCCAGCACCCGGACCAAGGTCTATTATATGGTCTGCCATACTTATCACTGATTCATCATGCTCGACAATAACCAATGTATTGCCCCGCTTACTCAATGTGAAAAGCACTTTTTTTAGTTTATCAGTATCACGGGGATGCAGCCCTACTGTTGGCTCATCAAGGACATACAGCGTACCAGTCAAAAAGGCTCCCAAAGCCTTTGAAAGATTTATTCTCTGCATCTCTCCCCCGCTCAAAGTTCTTGCCTGCCTATCAAGAGTCAAATATCCGAGCCCTACATTGTAGAGATAATCGATTCGACTTCTGATTTCTTTCACTATCACCTGTGCAGGTTTGAACTTTTCTTCATCAAAATATGTGGAAGCAAAAAAATCTTTGAGTTCTTTAATAGGCATTTGCTGTATCTCATAGATGTTTTTATCTCTTATCTTCACAATAAGGGCATCACCCTTTAAGCGGCTTCCATTGCAGTGAGGACATATCTCATACATTCGATATTTAGCCAAAAAAACTCTTATATGCAGTTTATACCTTTTATCTTCAAGTAATTTAAAAAAACCTCTTATGCCCGGGAAATCCCCACTACCATCGAGAAGAATTCTTTTCCCATTTTCAGGAAGGTCATTGAAAGAAGACGAGAAGGAAATTCCATTTTTCAGAAAAGCCCGCCGTAAAAGAATATAAAAATCTTCATAAGCAGGCGAATTCCAAGGTGCTACAGCGCCTTCTTTTATAGGCTTATTTTTATCAGGGATAATTTTATCAATATCATAATCTATAATCCTCCCAAAACCATGACATTTCTCACAAGCGCCTGCAGGAGAATTGAACGAAAATTGGGAAGGTGTAAATTCATTAAATTCCTGTCCGCATTCAGGACAACTTAAATATAAATTGAAAATCTTCTTTTTTTTTTCTTTTGTAAGGATACCCCATTTTGAGCTTTTATGTTGAAAAGCTGATTCAATGCTTTCTGTTATCCTTGAAAGGAATTTATGCGATATTTCGAATCTATCAGAGACAACTTCTATCTCTTCGTTAATGCCAAAAGAATTCTTCTCAAGCTCATCGATTCTTTTCAACTGATTTCCTTTAAGGATTCTTGTAAATCCCTTTTTTTGGAGATTTTCAAGTATCTCTTCATCGTTGGCAAAGGAAATGGAAGACAAAGGAATAAAGGAAATAACCGTTTTCCCCCCATATTTTTCACAAAGATAATCGGCTAAACTTTGCGGCGAAAATTTTTGTGCTTCAACTCCACATCGAGGACAGAATATTGTGCCGCATTTGGCAAATAAAAGCTTCAAATAATCATTAATCTCACTAATACTGCCGACTGTTGACCGGGAATTTTTTACATTATTCTTCTGCTCAACTGCAATTGCCGGCTGTATTCCAATTATTTCATCAACATCAGGTTTTTGAACTCTTTCAATAAATTGGCGTGCATATGTAGAAAGGCAATCAACATACCTCCTTTGCCCTTCCGCATAAATCGTATCAAAGGCAAGTGAAGATTTTCCAGAACCTGAAATTCCCGTTATAATAGTAATCTTCTCTGCAGGGATTGTGCAGGAGATGTTTTTCAGGTTATTGACTCTTGCCCCTTTTATTTTCATCTCAGGAAATCTCCCGGCAAAAAGCTGTAATTATGGTATGACCAATTTAATTGATAATGAATTAGAGTCAAAAATCAATGGAAGAAATAAAAAAGGGGTGAGATAAATCTCACCCCATAAAATTAACTGAAAAGAGAAAATTATTATTTTCCAGCACGCATATTCTTGATTCTTTGAATCATATCCAAACCAACGCCGGTGAAAAGCCCTGTTGCGTCAGCATTTGGCACACCCGGCATCATTACAAATGTCTCAGTTAGAATAATTCTTGAAAACTTTTCAAATTGATACACGCGTGTCTCAACATTGATTGCATACCACTGCCTGTTTGGTCCTTCGTAATCATACATCCAAAAAAACATCTGTGTATTGGGCTTATCAAAAGCATAGCGATAATGAAAAACGCCTGTATCTATTTCAGGCTTACAGCGCATTGCAATTACAGCACCTTCATCATCTTCCTTGATAACCTTGATTTCATCGATAACACTGGAAGTTTCCTGCATTATTTTGAAATCCGTAATCGCTTTGAAACATTCCTCGGCAGTAGCTTCAACATCTGCAACGACCTGATAGGTATCTCCTCCTCTTGCATCAGGCGGAAATCTGAATACCTGCACGCCTTCCTTAGTCGGCACGGGATAGTTGTAGATATATTGTGCTTCAAGTGTCGGAACTGTTCTTGCCATAAATAAATCCTCCTTAAAATTAAAAAGTACGCAATTATTTGGTCAAGGTCTGCTGCTTATTACTTTAAAAAAAAAGGAAGGTCAACTAAAAAAATCGAGTAATCACTCAACACCAGTCAGTTTAACATTTTTACTCTTTCTATTCGCAAATGACTCTTTACAAAACCTTATCCTTCGTGTTATTTTACCGCCGTTTTTTGTTAATAAGAACATTATAATTCTGAGACAATTCTTTTCACAAATTTCTATACATTATGGAGGAATAGACTATGGAAAATGTTGTAATTGTAAGTGGTGTTAGAACTCCCTTTGGAAACTATGGCGGAATAATGAAGGATTTTACCCCGGCACAGTTAGGCGGAATGGTTTTAAAAGAGGTATTGAAGAGGATTGATTTAGATCCATCAAAAGTTGAAGAAGTCGCTTTTGGTGTAAATCTTCCCGGATCGGATAGGTCGATTGGAAGACAAGCAATGCTCAATGCAGGCATCCCTGACACAGTACCTGCTTATTCAATTGACCGCGCCTGCTGTTCAAGTATTGCCGCTATAGGACTTGAAGCTCAGAATATCAAACTTGGCGAAATATCCATAGCGGCAGTGGCAGGAGCTGAGAATATGAGCGGCGTCCCCTATTTTATCCATGAAGCAAGGTGGGGAAAAAGAATAGGCGATATCGTCCTTCAGGACCAGCTTGTTATCAAATGCCCTTATTCAGGTGTTCCTCGAGCAGTTCAGGCAGGAAAGGAAGCAGTGGAATTTGAAATTACGAGAGAAGAACAGGATAAATGGGCATTACGCAGCCATCAGTTATGGAAAAAAGCATTTGAAGAAGGAAAATTCAAAGATGAGATTATGCCAATTTCCATTCCTCAAAAAAAAGGTGATCCCATTATTATGGATAAAGATGAACCTCCTCGCCCTGATACAACACTCGAAAAATTGGCTAAACTCAAAACTGTCTATGATAGTCCCACTGTAACCCCGGGAAATGCTCCCGGCTTGAATACAGGTGGAAGCGCCGCAGTGTTGATGAGCGAATCAAAGGCAAAGGAGTTGGGAATTAAGCCCCTTGCAACAATCATTTCACATGTCAGAGGAGCAGGACATCCACAGAAAATCGGCTCAATTCCCGGCTACACCGCGCAAAAGGCACTTCAAAAAGCAGGGTTGACCATCGATGATATCGACCTAATAGAAATAAACGAGGCATTTGCCGCTATGCCTCTAATCTCAACAAAAATACTTGGGGACGGCGACCCAGCAAAAGTTGAAAAGATTAGAGAAAAAACAAATGTCAATGGTGGAGCAATAGCTATAGGCCATCCAACAGGCGCCACAGGTATAAGACTTGTTATTACTCTGGCATTTGAGCTCAACAGGCGCGGCGGAGGATATGGCCTTGCAACAATCTGCGGCGGCATCGGACAGGGTGAAGCTTGTATTATCAAAGTTTGACAATGAAACCTTTTCTCAAAAATTGGAAGGATGGCAAAAATGGATAAAAACAAATTGGAAGAAATCAAGAAAAGAAAGAAAGAATGGGAGGAAAAGGTTTTTGCCGAGCATATAAAACAATTTCCTGAAAGAGAAGGAACAGAAAAAACAAACTCAGGATTGCCAGTAGAACCACTCTATACACCTGTGGAAGCTGAAAAAGAAGGATTTGATTATCTGAAGGATTTGGGCTTCCCCGGTGAATATCCATATACAAGAGGGATTGCACCCGGAATGTTTCGCACACAACTGTGGACTATGGCGCAATACTCGGGATTCGGAACAGCGGAAGATACAAACAAGCGATACAAATATTTAATTTCCAAAGGACAAAAAGGCAATAGTGTTGCTTTCGACCTTCCGACACAGCTCGGCTACGATTCCGATCATCCTATGGCAAGAGGAGAGGTTGGTAAGGTTGGGGTAGCAGTTGACAGTTTGAGAGACTTTGAAATCCTCTTCGATGGAATTTCAATAGGGGAAATCAGGCAATCGATGACGATCAATGCAACTGCTCCTATCATTCTTGCAATGTTCATTGCAATAGCTGAAAAACAAGGGATTCCCACTACTGACCTTGAAGTCTTTATGCAAAATGACATTTTAAAGGAATATATAGCGCGGGGTGCATACATATTCCCTGTAAAACCATCATTGAAACTTGTTACAGATATCTATGAATACTGCTCGAAAAATATGCCTAAATCATCTCCGCAAAGAATTTGCGGTTACCATATCAGAGAAGCAGGCGCCAATGCCGTGCAGGAAATCGCTTTTACACTATCTAATGCAATCAGTTATCTAAATGCGGCAAAGGAAAGAGGGCTCAATGTTGATGATTTTGCACATGGTTTGTTGATATTCCTTTCAGGTGATAGTGAATTTTTCGAAGAAATTGCAAAGTTTAGAACCTGCCGAAGGATGTGGGCACGAATGATGAAGGAAAGATTTGGCGCAAAAGATCCACGCTCGATGCAAATCAGATTTTTTGGTTACAGCGCCGGTTCAACAATGACGGCTCAACAGCCGCTTAACAATATAATCCGCGTCTCACTCGAAGCTTTAGCTATGATTCTTGGTGGTGGCAATATTATTTTTCTTTCCTCTTATGATGAATCACTTGCTCTTCCCTCTGAAGAATCTGTAACTATCGCCCTTCGCACCCAACAAATAATAGCTGAAGAATCTGGAATCGCAAAGACTGTAGACCCCATCGGCGGGTCCTATTATGTTGAATCCCTTTGCAATAGATTGGAAAAGGAAGCCAATGAATACATAAAAAAGATAGATGAAATGGGCGGTTCGATAGCTGCAATCGAAAAGGGATATATTCAGGAAGAAATTGCAAAAGAGGCTTACAAAACGCAGAAGAAGATTGAAACAGGGGAAAAGGTTGTTGTCGGTGTTAATAAATATAAAGATACAAAAGAAGTAAAAAGAGAAATTCTAAAGGTTGACCCTGAAGTCGAAAGACGCCAAATCGAGCGTCTAAATCAGGTAAGGAAAGAGAGAAACAATGATAATGTGAAACAGATTCTCAACCGTCTAAGAGATGTTGCTGTCTCAAAGGATAATATAATGCCTTTTATGATTGAAGCGGTAAAAAATTATGTGACTATTGGAGAAATTTGTGATGTTTTAAGGGATGTTTATGGGAAATATGAAAGTAAGATTTATCTGTAAAAATATTATAATGACGGGAGGATAATAGTATGAGTGGGAATGGAAAAGTTAAACCCCTTGAAGGGATTCGTGTGCTTGGAGTTGAAAATCAAGTTGCTGGACCATACTGCACAATGATGCTTGCGGCGCAAGGCGCAGAGGTAATAAAGATAGAAGCTCCCGGCAGAGGAGATTCAGCACGAGAAATGGGACCAATTATAAAGAATGACAAAGGTGATAAATTCAGCGGTTATTTTCTACGCTTCAATAGAAACAAGAAAGGCATCACCCTTGACATAAACAGTGACAAGGGAAAAGAAATCTTTAAAGAGCTCGTAAAGAAAAGTGATGTCGTAGTAGAAAATTTTAGACCCGGCTTTATGGACAAAAACGGCATCGGCTATAAGGTACTGAAAGAAATAAACCCTCGCCTTATATATGCCGCCATAAGCGGTTTCGGACAGATGGAAGGCTATGAGGGACCTTATCAAAAACGCACTGCCTTTGATATGGTTGTGCAGGCAATGGGAGGTCTTATGCACAATGTTGGAGAAGCCGATGGTCCGCCAAACTGGCTCGGTATTGCCTTAGGAGATTTATATTCTGGCGTAATGGCTGCTTATGGAATTCTTCTTGCCATTATTACAAGAGAAAAAACTGGGGAAGGTCAATTTATAGACAGTTCTATGTATGACAATATTATCTCTTTAAATGAAAGGGCTTTGACAGTTTATTCACTGACAGGCAAAGTTATTGGACGGGGGCAGGAATCTCTTGTCTATCCTATTGGTCCTTTCAAAGTCAAGGATGGCTATATTGCAATGATTATTCCCATCGAGTCGATCTGGGCACGACTTTGTGAAACAATTGGAAGACCTGAATTGGCAAATGATGAAAGGTTCAATTCAGGTCCGAAAAGAGCACAAAACAAAGATCAGCTTCAGCCCATACTCGATGAATGGCTAAAAGATAAAACGAAAAAGGAAGCTGAAGAACTGCTTCTGGCAGGCAGAGTTCCGGTGGGAATTGTTCAGGATGCAAAAGACATTTTCGAATGTCCTCACGCCAATGCAAGAAAGATGTTTCCTGAAATTGAACAACCACCCATAGGGAAGGTAAAGGTAGTTGACCTGCCTCTCAAGATGTCTGGTGTTGAGAAGGTTCAGGCAGGTCCGGCGCCATTGCTTGGACAGCATACAGATGAAGTTCTTACAAATGTACTTAATTTGAGTAGTGATGAAATAGCAAAATTGAGAGAAGAAAAAGTTATTTAATGTCAAATTATTTTTAGGAGGGTTTCTATGTTAAAGGTTAAAGATGTTCATCGAATTGGTGTAATTGTAAGGGACCTCGACAAGGCAGTTGACTTCTTTACAAATGTTTTAGGCGCAAGAAAAGGTATCACATACAGGAAAGATGAAACAGAAAACTACCAATTGGTTTACGATGAAATACCACCAGAAGGATTAAAGTCCTGTTATGTGACTATTGGAAAGGATTTTCAGATTGAATTGATGGCACCTACCGATGAAAACGGGAATATTGCGAAATTATTAGAAAAAAGGGGTGAAGGAATAGCCACATTGTGCTTTCAGGTAGAAGATGTAAATGAAGCCATTGAATTTCTTGAATCAAAGGGAATAAGAATTGTAGGGAAAGAGCGGTTGGATTGGAAAACCAAAATTGGTGATCAAGAAATTCACACACCTTATGTTTTCATACATCCAAAGGACTGCTTCGGTATAATGGTTGAAATTGGATTGCGTTAAAAATCAGCAAAAAATCATTGAGGCAGGCCGTAACGCCTGCCTTTTTTATTTTTACAACCTTATATCTTCATTTAATGCGCTTATAATTTCATTACTATTTCTATATCTGATTAAACAATAAATTATTCCCTTGCAAAGGGATTTATCTTTTTTAAAATCAGTTAGCAAAAAAGGAGAATTTTGAATGGCAGACAATAAAGAGAAAAAAAGGGTTGAAAAGATCATCGAGATTCTTGATAAAACATATCCTCAGGCAAAATGCGCTCTTAACCACAAAAACCCTTATCAGCTTCTTGTAGCAACAATTCTTTCTGCGCAATGCACTGACAAGCGAGTCAATATGGTAACAAAAGATTTATTCAAAAAATATCCCACTATAAAAGATATTGCCGAAGCAAACCAAAAAGAGTTCGAGGAAGATATTCGCACAACAGGATTTTTCAGAAACAAGGCGAAAAACATCATTGCCGCATCAAAGATGATTATTGAAAAATTTAACGGTAAAGTCCCAAAAACAATGGATGAACTTCTTACTCTTCCCGGAGTTGCGCGAAAAACAGCAAATATCGTTCTTAATTCCGGTTATGGAATAACTGTGGGAATTGCGGTAGATACCCATGTAAAACGGCTTTCACAGCGTTTAGGACTGACAAAGGAAACAAATCCCGACAAGATTGAAAAAGACCTGATGAATATAATACCAAAAGAGAAATGGGGAGATTTAAATCATCAGCTAATCGAACACGGACGACAAATCTGTTTTGCAAGGAATCCCAAATGTGAAAACTGCACACTATCAACAGTATGTCCTTCGGCTGGAAAATGTTAATGGTTTTTAGCTGCAATGACTCTCGACGAATATAAAAAGAAAAGAAACTTCAAGAAAACCTCAGAACCGATAGGTGAGGAAGTGAAAGCTTCAAGTGGAAAGCTAAAATATGCCATTCAGGAGCATCACGCCTCGCATCTCCATTACGACCTTCGCCTTGAATATGACGGAGTCCTTCTTTCGTGGGCAATTCCCAAAAAACCGGAAAAGGAGGGCAAAGCAAAACGCCTCGCCGTGCAGACTGAAGACCATCCTTTAGGCTATGAAACCTTTGAAGGCGAAATCCCCAAAGGCGAATATGGCGCAGGGACAGTAAAGATATGGGATTCGGGATTCTGGACTCCACTTGAGATGAGCGAAGACAAGATAATCGCCGAAATCAGCGGGGAAAAACTTTCAGGTGTGTGGTGTCTTATCAGATTGAAGAAGGATAAATTCGGCAAGAGTGGAGAAAGTAAGAAGAATTGGCTGTTCTTCAAAAAGCAAAATTAAAATCAAGATTACTCTCACTGGCATCTTTCAAAAGATATTTTTTTGCTATCCCCATAGCGAGTCCTTATTTGTAGATTCCAGATATTTTTTTCATTTTCATAAACTTTTGTAACTTTTATTTTAATTTTTCTCTCACTCCAGAATAACACATTATATAGAAATCCTCTTTCTCTAAGATAATATCCTCCTCCTGTTCTCCCAAAATTTTTACCTATTATTGTTATCTTACTCCCGTTCTTAATGCATTGACGGGATACTTTTTTTATCACCGGCTTCAAATCCATATAAGTAAAACTTTCACCCTCCGACTGGTTGCCACTTGAATTTTCTACAATAATCTTAACATCTCCGGCAGTAACACCCCAAGGCAGGCGAAACTTTATTTTATCGTTGCGCCATAAAAGAATCTCTTCCGAAGCGGTTGCTATACCATTATTATCAACTATCAACACTCTGCCTCTTTCATTCTCAAAACCTATTCCTTTTATAATAATTTTATCTTTGTAAGCACCTGTATTTTTGCTCAATGATTCGATTTTTGGTATAGCAGACCATACAAAGGGTAGATTATTTGAATCTCTAACCTGAACAGGATGCCAAGCCTCATAAATGTCGTCATATAATTCTCCTGTGCCAAGCTGCCCAGTTTCATTGGATCCGCACATCCACACTGTGCCATTAGCTTTTAAAAAACCTGTATTCGCCCACGATGCATCAAAAGAAATAATACCTCTAATCGGTTCTCCTAATTTTGAGCTCATTTGCACAGGATCTTTTGATGCATATTTATCATTAGTTCCATTGCCCATTTGACCACGATTATTTTTTCCCCAACCCCATATACTGCCATTTTTACTTAAAACATATGTTGCAGCACCTCCTGCAATAATCGATGATATCTTCAACCCCGGAATCTTCGATACTACAGATGCAGGAACGGGATTTAACTTGTCCTTTGATTTCCTATTTCCAAGACCTCCTCTCCACCCATCACCCCATGCCCATATCGTGCCATCCCTCTTTAAAGCAACCGTATGATATGAGCCGGCTGAAATCGCTGACACTCCTGTAAAAGGATTCATTAATTCATCCAATACCTGAACAGCATAATACTTATCTATCGTAGTCCCGTCTCCAAGCTGTCCATCACCATTTGCGCCCCACGCCCAAACTGTTCCATCTTCCTTCAATGCAACATTAAAACTACCACCTATATAA
>RFHX01000033.1 GCA_003695725.1 Candidatus Schekmanbacteria bacterium | reverse complement strand
AGTCCGTCACTTCCACGGGCAAGATAACCCCATACAAGTACCATTGCAGTGCAGGGAGCAATACCAAGAAGAATACATCCTGCAAGATAGCTTCGCCACAGCGGCACTTCAAGCATTTTCATACCATTATGCATCACCACTGTGCCGGCACCGTGGGTAGCGCCGAGTGGAAGGTCAAGCCCAAAAGGCATCTTTACATAATCCATCGCCTCGGCGCCGATAAATCCTCTGAATACTATTCCAAGGAAAAAAAGGGCAATTGCATACATTGTAAAGGGTTTTATGCACCAGTTGACAAAGAGGGTCAAAAGTACAGGTTTCCCACTTTTACCTGCCTTCACCACTTCAGCAAAGTCTATCTTCACCATAATAGGATACATCATAAAAAAGAGACATATTGCTATTGGAATAGACACGACAGGAGCGCCGTTGACGAAGATTGACATACCATCCAAGGTTTTTGCCACATTGGGAGCAATTTTTCCCAAAACTATACCTGCAATTATGCAAAGTCCAACCCAGATAGTCAGATAGCGTTCAAAGATGCTTGTCATTCTTCTATCTTCAGTGTTATTGCAAACTTCGTTTCCCATATTCCCCCTCCTTTTAAACTGTTATCCTCTTCAAGTTATCAATTCCATATGTATCTTCTGTTATCCATGGTAGAATCAATGTCTTTGATGAGTGCTTATTTATAACCTCATTTATATAAGGAATTTCAGTCAACCCTTTTTGAAAGAGCAAGGGATCCTTTGAATCAGAAATTGCAAAACTCCTGTTGATAATCCAACCAAAAGGTTTAATGCCAGCCCGCAGAAGGTCATTCTGAAGATATGCCGCCTCATGCACAGGTGTTGCTTCAGCCAAAGTGACAATGAGAACGCAGGTAAAACTCGGATCCCTAATAAGAGGCAGAAGTTCTTTCACTTCTGAAGGCAAACCATCTGATGTTTTTTCAACTTCACGATGAAAGGATTGTGTTGAATCGAGAAGAAGCAAGGTATGCCCCGTTGGCGCAGTATCGAGAACTATAAACTTGTTTTTCCCCTTTGCCACTGTCCTTGCGAATGCCTCAAAAACAGCCACTTCTTCAATACATGGTGAACGAAGCTCCTCTTCAAGAAGTGCCATATCATTTTTAGACAGCTTCTCCCTATTCCTTTCAAGAATAGTACTTACATATCGATTGGTCTCTGCCTTAGGGTCGATTCTGGAAATTTCTAAATTTGGACAATCAGAATCTACTGTATATTGAATATGCGCTGCAGGATCGGTTGTTGAAAGAAGCACAGGATTACCTCTTTCAGCAAGAGAAACAGCTATAGCTGAGGCAATTGTAGTTTTTCCGACACCTCCTTTTCCCATTGTCATTATGACGCCATATCCTTTTGATTCAAGTCCATCGATGAATGAATGCCAATCCCAAGTTTCTTTCAAAATTTCTTTTACAAATGAATTCAATTTTTTGTAATCTGCCTTTTCAATTGCATCACCAGACTCTTTACAAATTTCTCTTAATGATTCTATCCCTATGATGCCTTTAGGACAGTAAGAAATCCGTGTAGAAGGAAGATTTTCAATTTCTTGTGGTATTTCTTCAAGCGCTTTTTGTGATTTTATCGCAAAGGCTTTTGCAATTTTATCATCTGAACCATTTTCAAAGATTGCATTAATAACAAGATGTTGATTTTTTATTCCCAATTCTTTCAATTCACGGCTTGCTTTCTCGGCTTCAAGTAAAGCTATTTTTTCTGCTGTAGCAACCAATACTAATAGAGTTTTTTCAGGGTTTTTCAGTTCACTTAGCACTTTCTCATAGAGTGCTTTTTGCTCTTTTAAGCCTGATACTGGACCTAAACAGGAGCTTCCTGTTTGATTTGTAGCAATAAAATCGTTCCATGCAGAAGGCAAATTCAAAAGACGAAGAGTATGTCCTGTTGGTGCAGTGTCTAAAACTATATGCTCATAATCACCTATAATATTCTCATCTCCAATAAATTTTGAAAATTCATTGAATCCTGCAATCTCTACTGTGCAGGCACCTGAAAGCTGTTCTTCCATCTGCTCAATTGCTTCATCAGGCAGTACTCCTCGATATGGTGAAACCATTTTTTCACGATACTGCTCTGCTGCTTTAATGGGATTGATATTCATTGCAAAAAGGTTTCGTAATCCTTTTATTTGCTGTGGTTTTGTAGTAACTTCTGTATTAAGCACTTCACTCAAGTTCGATGCTGGATCAGTGCTAATCAGAAGTACTTTCTTCCCAGAATCTGCAAGCCCTACAGCCACAGCGCAAGATATTGAAGTCTTGCCAACACCACCTTTGCCAGTAAAAAATATGAATCTTGGAGTTTTTTCCAATAGATTGTTCATCAGCTGCACCCGCAATCTTCAGAATCACAGCAAGAAGCATCTGACTCATCAACAGAAGCTATATTCAAAAGTTTTTCAAGCTCTGAAATATCGGGATATTCACCTGAAAAAACAACTTCATCATTAATAAAAAAAATAGGAAGAGCCTTTACTCCTTCCTTTTTCATCAAATTCGCGACAACTTTATTCTCTTTATATGCTTCTGGTTGTTGAGCTAGATTATATCGCTCCACCTTACACTCTTTTTCATTCAATCCTTTAAGAAAAGCTGCAAGCTTAACAAGTTTCTCATCAGGATTTGGTCCACATACTCCAGTAGAACAACATAGTGCTGGATCATAAATTTTTAGTGTCTTCATTGCTCTTCTCCTTTCATTTATTCAATGATTCCGGTAATGTTTCAACAAACTCTTTTATCTCATCTCTAACTTTGCGGTAGCAGTTGAGTTTTTCCTCTTGTGTTTCCTTTTTTTCTGCCATTTTTGGTGGGTCATCAAATCCAATATGAATAACTTTCGTTCTTCCGGGAAAAACGGGACATGTTTCCTGCGCATTTCCGCATAAAGTAACGACATAATCAAATTCTGTATTTTTAAATTCATCAATATGCTTTGATCGATGCTTTGAGATATCAACACCCGCCTCTGCCATCACTTTTACTGCATTGGGATTTAGTCCGTGTGTTTCCACTCCGGCAGAATACGCTTCTATTTCATCTGCTTTGAGATGGCGTGTCCACCCTTCAGCCATCTGGCTGCGGCAGGAATTTCCTGTGCAAAGAAAAAGTATTTTTATTTTTTGTTTCATTGTCTGTTTCAATTTTTTTTAGGACAGCACTTCTCACCGCGCTGTTTCCTGCAGATATCTTCTACATCAGTTGCAAGAATTTTTTTAAGCACCTTCCTGTCTCTCTCAATTTCCTCAGATTTCAATAACTCAGCTTTAATGCAGGAAAGCAAAGCATCTGACATCTTCCTATTTCTAATGCTGAAATAAATCCAACGCCCTTCCTTACGGCTTTTCAAAATCCCTGCATTGACAAGCTGGGATAGATGGCGTGAAACGCTTGCTCCTCTGATATTCAATAATTCTGTTATCTGACAGGCACAAAGTTCTTTATTTTCCATCAATGCCGCAATTATCCGCAGGCGGTTTTTGTCTGAAAGGCTTTTTATGACCTGCACTATTTTATCCATTTATATTTCTCTTAATATTATATTTAGCTAAATAACTAAATATTAGATAAAAGAAAAAAAGTCAATATCTTTTTTTATCCATTACGAAATGTCATACTTAACATAAAATTTTTTTCATTTCTTCAATCGAAGGCACCTTGCCTGCAACTTTTACTTCTCCGTCCACAATGAGCGCCGGAGTTGTCATAACTCCAGCTGATATAATATCGTGTAGGTCTGTCACTTTTTCCAATTCATAATCAATGCCTACTTCTTTTGCCGCCGCTTTTGCATTCGCCTCCATTTGTCTGCATCTAGCGCATCCTGTCCCAAGAATCTTTATTTTCCTCATTTTTACATCCTCCAATTTAAAATTGTAATCTCATAAATCGAAAACCCCCTCTCTTTCTGCCACTTCTACCATAACGCCTTAATTACCATTGAAATCGCAATAACAAAAAGAAACCAGCCAAAAGCCTTTTTCAATTTGTTTTTATCAATATTTACCGAAATGCGGCTTCCTATTTGGCTTCCGGCAATTACCGCAACAGCAAGGACAAGTGAAGTTATCCAGTCCCAATGTCCTTTTGCTATATGCCCTGCAAAACCGCCAAAAGCCGTTATCCCTATCATAAAGGCACTGGACCCGACTGCTATATCCATAGGAATTCCCAAGAGAATAACCATCAAAGGAACTTTCAGTATGCCTCCCCCCACTCCCAGCAATCCGCTTATTATTCCAGCTGCAAAGGACAGGGGCAAAGCCAGCAAAAGGTTAACACAATATGCTTCATTGTTGAGTACCCGCTTCCAGATGAACAATCCTTTAGAGTCCGTTTTATTTTCTTTCTTTCCCTTAAATGAGTTGATCATAAAAAACGCAGAGACAAAGATTACCCCTGCAAAGAGCAGGGAAAGGAAAACGCTTGAAAATTTTTCTGACCAAAACCCTCCTGCAAATCCTCCTGCACCTGTCGAAGTCTCCAATACCAAGGCAAGAGGCCAATCGATTTTTCCCGCTTTTCGAAAGACAAGAGAGGAAGATACGGATGCAGCCAATATGAGGAAAAGACTTGTTGTGGCTGCTGTATGAAAATCTATATTGAACCAAACTTGAAGAGGTGTGTAGATTACGCCTCCCCCTTGTCCCATCATCGAAAATATAATTGACACAAGGAAAAAAAGGGCAGACAAAATAAGTTGGGGATGTGCTATCATAATTTACTCTCGGATATATTCAGCAATGCTCTCATTTTTTATTCTCTGCTCGTTTCTGCGGTTTTTTCCCTGCAAGGGATACAAACTTTCTTGTCACCCAAAATGCGCCCGTAGTGCTCCACCGTCATTTCTCCGCAAATGTCACAAACAAACCCTTCGAAGGAATGGACGGGCTCTTCCCATTGCCATGAAACCACATCGCCAATATTAAATAATACTTCTTCAGGCGCACTCATCACTTTTTCCACGAGCGGTGCCACAATTTCATCAGGCACCTTGGATGCGGGAATGCCTTTTTGACGGTATTCGGTAAAAAATTCCGTCTTTTTATTTTCCTGCATTATCTCTGCTTTGGGGGACACTCTTACAGAGCGGCCTGTTTCTTTGTCAATCAATATTAGCCCCCATTTCCCGTAGTGGAGTTTGCTGATATTGCCCTTGCCAAATGTGCATCCCGTTATCACTTGCACACCATCAGCAAAACATGTGGCACAATGATTCTCGCCAATTTCTACAAAAGCCATTAACTGACCGTCCTTCGCACGTTCTACGCCAAGCTTGTTCATCGCTGCCTGGCCCGCACGAAGCCCCATCGGCATAGCAGGACATTTGTGACCATGCAATTTAAGTCCCACTTCATAAAAATCTTTTGCTTTTACCATTTTACTTCCTCCCAATGTTACAGGTTAATCATTTTTAGCTTTAACCGCTTATTTGTCCAAAAAGGATTCCACTTATCGTGGACATAACAATTACAAGAAATACGTAAACAATTGTTTTTTTTGTGCCTAACACTTTACGAATGAGAAGCATATTCGGCAGACTTAATGCCGGACCTGCAAGCAGTAAAGCCAATGCAGGCCCCTGTCCCATTCCGTTTTTAATAAGTCCTTGAAGAATTGGCACCTCAGTTAGCGTGGCAAAATACATAAATGCTCCTGCAAAGGACGCAAAAAAGTTTGCCTTCAGCGAATTGCCACCCACAGCAGTAGAAACCCATTTAGAAGGAATCAATCCTTCGTGCCCAACACGCCCAAGCAATACTCCTGCAATGAGTACACCAAACAAAAGCAAAGGCATAATCTGTTTGGCAAAAGCCCATGATGATGCAAACCATTCGGAAGTCTCGCCCGTATCCGTACTGGTGAAAAATGAAAGCCCTATTACCCCTGCCGTAAAGGGGATTAATGGAATTTCCGGGAAAATAAACACTAAAACAGCAACAGATAGCGCAGTAACTAAAACCTTCCACCATTTCAGTTCAAACCAAAAAACCAGCATAATGCCTAGCGCAGTCGAAAATAATGATGTCAATGTCCATTTTTCACTGTACACAAATGCCTGAAGCCCTCCGGACTCCAATGGTTTCCCCCAATTGGCAAAAACCAAGATTCCAACCATAGAAGCAAAATAAAGGATATTTTTCCAAAGAGGACGTCTGACTTCCTCACCTGACAAGGATGTTTCTTTTGGCGTCTTTATTTTCTCTTCTTTATGAAAAATTAAATGCATTATCATGCCTATAAGCACACTGAATAAAATGGCACCTATGGCGCGGGCAACACCTAACTTAAACCCCAATACACGCGCAGTAAGAATTATCGCCAATACATTTATGGCAGGACCGGAATAGAGGAAAGATACTGCAGGTCCGATTCCCGCTCCCATTTTATATATCCCCGCAAACAAGGGCAAAACAGTACAGGAGCAGACTGCAAGAATCGTTCCGGAAACAGATGCAACGCTATAGGCAAGAATTTTATTTGCATTGGCCCCGAAATATTTAATTACGGAAGATTCACTTATAAAAACAGATATAGCGCCTGCGATAAAAAAAGCAGGCACCAGGCAAAGGAGTACATGCTCCCTGGCATACCATTTGACGAGATGCAAAGCCTCTAAAACTGCATTATCAAAATCTTTGTTGCCAATAGGCATATAGAAGCAAAAAATAAAAATCGTCATGATCAATACCAACTTTTTCCATTCGTCTTTCCAATTCATAACAACCCCTTATATATTGTTATTTGGTAAAATTACCAAATAAAGAGCAAAAAAAACTATTTTATCAACGCCATATGATAATCAGCATTGGATTTAATAACATCTTCAATACATTTTACGAAATTTATGATGCATGGCACCTTAAGCCTATAAAATACCTGTTTTCCGCGCTTCTCGTCATCAACAATACCCGCTTCTTTTAAAATAGATAAATGTTTTGAAATGGTCGAAAAATCAACATTAATAGAATCAACAAATTCACAAACGCAATGTTCTCTTTCTGCCAGTTTCTCAGTTATATACAAACGTGTGGGATGTGCTAACGCCTTCACTATTTTTGCTTTCGCATTGTAGAGAGCTTTACTTTTTTTGTTCATTTTTTTCTTT
>RFHX01000032.1 GCA_003695725.1 Candidatus Schekmanbacteria bacterium | reverse complement strand
TCCAACAACCTTTTTTCTTTTTTCTTTCTACTACAATTGAAATTTGAAATACTTTTATAATTTCATATAATGAATTTATGAAACACTTAAAGCTTATCGCTGTAAATATAATTTTTCTTTTACTATTTACCTCCTGCGGTAATGCAAAGGAGAAAGGAATGGTAAGGCCGTCCGTACTTGCTGGCAGCTGGTATCCAGCAGACAAGGATACACTCGAAGGGACAATTGAAAACTATTTCGAATCAACTAAAGAGAAAGTCAAAGGTATATCAACATATAAACCTGTAGCGCTTATCGAACCTCATGCAGGATACATATATTCAGGCAAAGCAGCTGCCGCCGGATATAATTGTCTAAAAGGCAAAGACATTGAAAGAGTCATTATTCTTGCCCCCTCACACTATGCATATTTCGAAGGAATTGCATTGTCATCGGCGGATTATTTTGAAACCCCTCTTGGTCGCATACCTGTTGAAAAGGCAATCTGCTCAAAACTATCTAAAATAAAAGGATTCTCTTACAACGACAGTGCCCACAGCAGAGAACATTCTATTGAAATACAACTCCCTTTCCTTCAAAGAGCGCTCGATAATTTCAGCATTATACCGCTACTGGTAGGTGAAGTAGAAGGCAGTGAATACAAAAGATTTGCTGATAGTATCAAGCCATTCATCAATGATAAAACGATTGTGATTGCAAGTTCAGATTTTACTCATTATGGCAGCCGTTTTGGTTATCTCCCATTTAGAAAGGATATCCCCGAAAACCTCAAAAGGATTGATATGGCTGCTGAAGATTTTATCTTAAAAAAGGATTCTACAGGTTTTATAAAATACTTCAACGAAACAGGAATTACCATCTGCGGAAGAAAACCAATTGCAATTCTTTTAAATCTTCTCGATGAATCAGCAAAAGGTAAACTTCTTATCTATTACACCTCAGGAGAGATTACGGGCGATTACAACAACTCGGTAAGCTACGCCACAACGATTTTTTATGATTCTGCAAAGAAAGTTCAAACAAATAACAAAAAAAGCAAAAGGAAGGAATCAGGAAAATATTTAACAGAGGAAGAGAAGAAAACTCTTTTAAAACTTTCAAGAGCTGTATTGAGACGCTATCTTGAAGGCAAAGCGACTGATGATGAATTTCTCAATACTTTCAATATTACAGATAAACTCAGGGAAAAAAGAGGCGTATTTGTTACTCTGAAAAGAAGGGAAATGCTCAGAGGTTGTATCGGATATGTCCTCGGGATTGAGCCTCTTTATAAAGCAGTGAGAGACAACACGATAAATGCCGCTTCAAGAGACCCAAGATTCGAACCTGTACAGCCTTATGAAGAAAAAGAATGTGAAATAGAGATTTCTGTCCTTACTGTCCCTGAAGAGATGTCTGATATTTATGATTTTGAAATAGGAAAACATGGATTGATAATCGAAAAAGGATGGGGACGCGGGCTTCTTCTTCCCCAAGTGCCTGTTGAATATGGATGGGATAAAAAAACATTCTTAGAACAATTATGCAGAAAGGCAGGATTGCCCACCGACGCTTATAAAAGCGGTGCAAAATTATGGCGTTTTGAAGCAGAAGTTTTTTCTGAAGAAGACTTCAAATAAAATGAAGAGAAGAACCTTTATTGCCGCAATTGCTTCCACATTTTTCGCTTTCTTGAATTCATTTGAAAAAAGGAAAGCGCAAGCCAGCAGTTTTTTTGATGAAATTGCAAATAAATTATTTAAAAGAGATAAAAAATCGAAAAGCGCTATCCCAAAAATCAATATAAAAAGAAATGCCGAAGTGATCCTATGCAGAGCATCGACTCCCAAAAAAGGCAGAAAAAAGATTGGTGTCTCTGAATTTCAAAATATCTTTGAAAAATCCGTTAAAACACTTTTCAATGTCAAAAACCATAGCGATGCAATCAATGCCCTATTCTCAAAAGATGATATTATTGGCATAAAGGTTAATTGTCTTGCCGGCAGAGGCCTTTCATCAAATCCCCTATTAGTCAAAGCCATTATTGAAAGTTTGAAAAATTCTGGTTTTGATGAAGAACAGATTATTATATGGGACAGGACTGATAAAGACCTGATTCGTGCCGGCTATGAAATAAATAGGGGTAGTGGGGTAAGATGTTTTGGCACAAATATGGATTATGAAAGCGAAATCTCTTTTTCAGGAAGCATTGGAAGTTGTTTCAGCAGGATTTTGACGCGTGAATGCACTGCCATTATCAATATTCCTGTTCTAAAAGACCATGACCTTGCAGGCGTATCAATAGGAATGAAGAATTTTTACGGCGTAATTCACAATCCTAATAAATATCATAGTGACGCCTGTAATCCCTTTGTGGCAGATTTAAACAATCACTCCGAAATTCGCAATAAATTGAGACTTACTGTGTGTGATGCTTCCATAGCACAGTACCATGGTGGCCCTGCATACAATCCAAATTATTCATGGCAATTAAACAGCATACTTGTAGCAACAGACATTGTCTCACTGGATAGTATTGGATGGAAACTAATCGAAGAAAAACGAAAGGAAAAAGGTCTGAAATCATTAAAGGAAGAGAAAAGAGAACCCATTTACATTCAAACTGCCCAAGATTTGGGCATTGGAATATGTGACAGGGCAAGGATCAAACTTACTGAAATTCAATAAATTTCATGGAACGAAGAGAATTCATAAAATGCATTGTTCAGGGCGGCTGTGCCTACGCTCTTATGAAAAGCGCAGTAGAATTTGTCACACCTTCCACTTCCCCAATGACTGCTTTGGCTGAAAACAGCACAAAATTGAAAGAATGTATGTTCTATAAGAAATTGGATGGTCTTCGTATAGAATGTGAGATTTGTCCCAAGAAGTGCAGAGTTGCCGATATGGAAAGAGGCTATTGCGGAAACAAGGAAAATCATGGAGGAAAATACTATACACTTGTGTACTCTAGGCCCTGCGCCATTCACACAGACCCCATCGAGAAAAAACCGCTTTTTCACTATCTTCCCGGAACCACGGCTTTTTCGCTTGCCACAGCAGGATGCAATTTTGAATGCAAATTTTGTCAGAATTGGGAGATAGCACAGTTTAGGCCAGAACAGGTTGATAGCATTTACCTTAGCCCTGAAGATGTATGCCGGGAAGCAAAGAGGAAAGGTGCTCCATCCGTTGCATGCACTTATTCAGAACCGGTAGTTTTTTATGAATATATGCATGACATTGCAGTTTATGGAAGAAAAATAGGCATAAACACTGTAATGATTTCAAATGGTTTCATTCAAAAAGAACCTATGGAGGAACTTTGTAAATATCTTGCTGCTGTTAAGATTGACCTCAAAGCGTTTACAGAAAAATTTTATAAAGACACTTGCAGTGGTGAATTAAAACCAGTTCTTGATACTCTTCAACTTCTAAAAAATAGAGGAATGTGGTTTGAAATCGTTGTGCTGATTATACCAACGCTTAATGATTCAAAAAAAGAAATAAGAGAAATGTGCCAATGGATAGTTAAAAATTTGGGCAGAGATGTACCTGTGCATTTTTCCCGTTTTCATCCAACTTACAAGATCAAGAATTTGCCAATAACTCCAATCTCTACTCTTGAAATGGCAAGAAATACAGCAATGAATGAAGGTGTAAATTTTGCCTATATTGGAAATGTTCCGGGACATCCTGGCGAAAGCACCTATTGTCCAAATTGCAGAAAAAAGATAATAGGCAGGATTGGGTATTACATCACTTCAATAGGAATCAAGAAAGGAAGATGTGTCTATTGCAATCATTCCATTCCTGGCATTTGGGAAATGTAAGTTATCCCTCTTTAGCTTTTATACCAAGAATCTCAAAAAAGGCATAAAGGTAATCTCTATTAAAGAGATAACTCATTAAAGTATAAATTGTAATTCCAAATAAAACAGCAAGAAAAAGATAAAGATAATCACTTACAAATTTTGAAATTAGCAAACCGAATAACACTATTAGCAGAGACATTACAACACTGTTCAAGAATGGTTTATAAAGATAGTCAATCAAATTGGAAACTTTGAGATTTATCAAGCGGAAAACTATATAAAATGAAGGATAAAATAGAGCAAAAGAAACTATTGCATATGCGATAGCGACACCGATTACTCCCCATCTAAGCCCTACGATAAAAGAGATGATGGCGCAAGTTTCCGTCACAAGCCCCCAGCGAAACATTATGTCAGTACGTCCCTTTGCTTGATAAATGGCACCAACTGTCGTGCCAATTGATTGTATGAGACCAACGGGGGATAATATCATAATCAATAAAATTACAGGTTCCCACTTAGTGCCAAAGAGTGATACTATAAATGGCTTAGACAAAGTGAAAACCCCTGCCATCAATGGGAAGGTTATCAATGCGATAGTTGAAGAAACTTTCAGATAAATATTTGCCAAACGCTGATTATCGTCTTGGAGGTTTGAATAAACTGGAAACATCACACGGCTGATAACCTTTGAAATATTCTTTACCGGGAAGAGTAGAATACGATATGCCAAGGTATAGTAACCTAAATCTTGAGCTCCAAGATATCTTCCTATTAGAAGATAATCTGCATTTCTTGCAAAATAGTTGAAAACTGCAAAACCCGTAAGATTTAAACTATAGTTTTTGATAGATTTAACCTCATTCCAATTAAAAACTAACCGGGGACGCCACGATGTTGAAAACCATAATAGCACTGTCGTCATTGTTACATTTGTAAGAATCTGCATAACCAAACTCCATACTCCAGCGCCTAATAGAGCAAGGACTATACCTGCAATCGAACCGCTTAGTACTGCGGCAAGCTCTATCTTTGCCAAAGTACCAAAAGAGAGAGACCGCTCAAGAAGAGCTTGATGTAATATTGTAAAGCCTGAAATAAAAAAACCGAGCGATAGGGCTTGTAGAACAGGTGTAACTTGTGGATTATTATAAAGCATAGCACCCAATGGAGCTCCCAAAAAAACCAATAGCATCGAAAAAGTTCCAAAGCCAGTATTTATCCAAAAGATGCTTGAGAGAAGTTCATCTGATAATTCTCTTCTCTGAATGACAGCTGCAGATGTACCGAGATCTTTAAAAATGGAGATAAATCCAATTACGACAATTGCCATGCTGATTAAACCAAACTCCGATGGAGCCAAAAGCCGCGCCAATACAATTGTAGTGATTAACTGCGCTATCTGCCTTCCTGCTTGGGCAATCCCTGACCATCTGACGCCTGTGATTGATTGGCTTTTTATATTAGATCCAATTTCGCCATTGCGTCCATTTAAATACATTGTGTCCCCGTCTAAGATAATAGCTTTTGATATATACCAATTAATTGTTTGCTAAGATTCGTAATATCGTACTTTTCCTTGACATAGCATCTGCCTTCTTCTCCCATCTTCATTCTTTTTTCTGGATCTTCTATGAGGTGAACAATCTTTTCTGCCAAAGCATCTGAATCTTTTTCCGGCACAAGATATGCGGATTTGTCCACATTAACAGTTTCTGGAATCCCGCCAATAGAGGTTGCAACGACCGGAAGTCCTGCTGCCTGCGCCTCAACCAATACAAGCCCTTGCCCTTCCTCTGCACCATCGGCTGAAACAATACTGGGAAAAAGAAAAATGTCTGCAGAATTATAACAGTCTATTATCTTCTCATCGCTTACTAAACCCAAAAAAACCACTGCATCGCTCATCCCCAAATTTCCAGCAAGATTCTCCAAATCCTTTTTCAGCGGGCCATCACCTGCAATAATGTATTTGACATTTTTATATTTTCCTCTAAGCTTTGCCAATGCTTCGAGAGCATATCTATGCCCTTTTTCCTCAACCAATCTGCCTACAGTCAAGATAAGCAGCTCGTCTCCCTTTTTTTTATTTTTCTTTTCACAAAGTTGAAATCTTTCAGTCCTGATTCCCATTGGAAGAATAGAAATCTTCTTCTCATCACAACCAAGGGCAATCGCCTTATTTCTGATAAAACTTGTATTAGCTGTAAAAAAATCTCCCTTTCGGAAAAGATTCTTATAAACATCCATACCAGCCGTCTTGGGATAACAATTGATGTCATAACCATGAAAACTCGTGACAAGTTTTCCCGAAATTCCTGATTCTTTGAGGAAAAGCCCCATAATACCAATCGTGCCAAAATGACAGTGTATTATGTCAAAAGACTCATCCAAAAAAGGAATTATTCTATACAGATGATTCAAAGAAAGAGATTCTTTCCCATATTTTAGAAAATTTAGAGAATTTAAAATCTGATATGGTCTTCTATAAAAATTTTTGATAGCAATATAAATCCCTTTAAAAATCCTGATGATCTTGTTTTGAGGAATGGAAAGATATTCAACTCGTTTCATCAAGTCATATCTGTCAATATCACTGTGGACCTTCATTTCATTTGGCTGGTATATGG
>RFHX01000031.1 GCA_003695725.1 Candidatus Schekmanbacteria bacterium | reverse complement strand
TCCCAATCTTTTACTGAGAAAAAAATTCTTTGTTTTCAATTTTACCAAAGCATTCAACCTGACCACAATATCTGCCAAAAACCGTGGTAAGAGGTTTGTGTAAGGTAATCCACTATGGTCTATTGCACCATTAAATGATTCATATGAAAATCTATTTTCAATCCCAATGTATAAAGTCCCTTTTGGTTTGAGAAGTTTATAGAGTCTTTTTAAAAAATCAATTTGGACCTTTCGTGGACTTCCATCAAACTTATTAAGCGCAACCCATTCAAGTACACCATTGCATACTATAAGGTCAAAAGATTCATTGAAAAAAGGAGGATCATTGAAATCTGCTCTCACAGGATAAATATTTTTATTGTCCTGCTCCTTTCGTATATCAATAAAATCAACGCGTTCTTTAATACTTTCCAAAGCATAAACCTTTCCTACGAAATCCGAAAGAATAGAACTTATAGTTCCCCATCCTGCCCCCAAATCAAGAACAACTGAGTTTTCATCCAGATTGAGAAGCACTCTCCAGTCTGCCCTATTGCAGCTCATTACATACCTATAAATGTTAGGATTAACTTTCCTTATCTTCTTTTCTAATGCCTCTATCCATCCATTCTTTTTTGCATATTCACAAACTTCTTTCATATAATCGCGTGGAATCTCTCCCCAATAAAAATCATCATCTATAAAATCTGGATATCGTCCATTACTACCCCAATCCTTTTGACAGCTTGGACAAAAAAATCGTCCATTCAAAAACTTAACGGCTTCTGAACATTTGATACACCTGTAAAAGCTATCACCTTGCAGACCTTTGAAGTTTGAAAACATAATAAAATTTCTCTACTTTTTTCTATACCTTGTCAAGACGAAAGAAAAATTCGACATCAAGGTGTAATTGAATATTTCTGAAGCTCTTTGGGAACATACCATCTTATAAAATTGTATGTAATCCCTGCAGGTGCAGGCTTTATATTTTTAAACCTCTTATGGATTGCCGGAAGAGCATCAGGCACATACAAAAACGTATATGGTTGATCTTCTGCCAATATCTCCTGAATTCTGTAGTAATATTTTTTTCTCTCCTCCTGATCAAAAACAGATCTCCCTTTTTCCAATAGTTCATCTACTTCCGGATTGGAATAAGAAACAAAATTCAGCTCTTCAGGTCCTGTTTTGCTTGAATGCCATACATCATAAAGGTCAGGATCACGAGGTACGCTCCAGCCGAGTATTACCGCTTCAAATTTTCTCTTGTTTATAAAATCTTTTAAGAACGCAGCCCATTCGATTATTCTCAATTTTACATCGATGCCGATATCATGTAGATTCTTTTGAATTATCTCCCCTGTTCTTGCTCTCATTGAATTTCCCTGATTCGTAATTATCGTAAATTGAAATTTTTTACCATTTTTATCAAGAAATCCGTCGTTATCTGTATCTTTCCATCCTGCCTCTGTCAGCAATTCAAGCGCTTTTTTCTTATCATAAGGATATCTCTTTACATTAGGGTTATAGACCCACATATCAGGCAAATAGGGACCTGTAGCTTCTCTGCCAAGCCCTAAAAGGACACCATCGATTATTTCTTGCCTATTAATTGCATAACTCAATGCCTGTCTGACTCTCTTATCCTTAAACTTTTCATCTTTTAGATTATAGCCAAGATATGTATAGCTAAAGGAGGGATAACGAAACTTCTGAAAATTCTTTCTAAAAAAATCTGTTTCTGTCTGCCTTTTATATTGAATTGGTGTCAACCCCATCCAATCAATACCCCCACCTTTCAATTCAAGAAACATCGTCTGATTGTCAGGGATTACCCTATATATAACTCGGTCAATATAAGGACGTCCTTCAAAGTAGTCATCATTTGCCTTAAGAATTATTCTATCACTCTCCCATTTTTCAAATTTGTAAGGACCTGTCCCAATTGGATTTCTTCCAAAATCAGTTTTTGTTATATCCTGTCCTTCTAAAATATGGGAAGGCAGAATTGAAATAGACCAACTTATCAGTGCAGGGGCAAAGGGTTTATCATAGATTACTACAAATGTATAATCATCGGGCACTTCAACTTTTTTGACGCGAAGAAAATCCTCTTTATAGGCAGTAGGAGTTTTAGGGTCAATCATCAAATTATAAGTAAATAAAACATCCTTTGCTGTAAATGGCGCACCATCATGCCATTTTACCTGCTTCTTGAGATGAAAAGTAATCCTAAGCCCATCTTCAGAAACCTTCCAAGAATCTGCCAAAACACCTTCAATAATGAGGTCTTTGTTGTAACGGACAAGGCCGTTGTAAATAAGGTCTGCTACTTCATGTGAAGCTGAATCTGATGCAAGCTGAGGAATAAGCGTTGAAACTTGGCCAATCGACCCCTCGACTATTGTATCTCCATATGCAGGTTCATAATTGATTTCTTCTTTGATAGGCTGCTTTTCACTCTTCTCCTGCCTTTTGCCGCAGGAAGGAAGAATAATAAAAAAAGCTAGGATAAAAATAAGGAAAATTTTTGTAGGTTTCATCTCTTCTGCTTCATAATTTTGAAAACTATTTCGCCGTCACGGACGAGGTCCAGCTCTTCTCGGCCCAATTTTTCAATCCAGAAAGGGTCAGTTTGAGCCATCCTTATCTTCTCTCTAAGTTCTTGATTTTCCCTCTTTAAATAGCTGATTTTATTCTCGAGATACTTCTCTCTTTGCTCGAGTTTTTTAATTTTAAAATATCCATTGTCTGTTCCAAAGAATAGGTAGGCAATAAGAAAAAAATAGGTAATAAAAATCAACAGACAAAATTTTGGAGCTTTTTTTCTTATTGAAGTTCTTA
>RFHX01000030.1 GCA_003695725.1 Candidatus Schekmanbacteria bacterium | reverse complement strand
TTTTATATTTCGGAAAAGACAGTGCGCTATATTTCAGGAGGCGAGATATACATAAAAAAGGGAAAAGTTGTTTGGTATTTCTATCCTGCAAGTGAGATTTTTCTGCGAAGTCCTGTTGTTAGCGACCGACTCAAATGTCTTGGCAAGAAGCGGTATGAATTTTCGCTTCAAGGAGATCCACTATAAATAGCATTTTTATCTTTCAAGTTCTCAACCAATTCATCTTGAGGTGAGTTTTTCTGTTCAATGATCAATCCAATAAAAATATTACGGCTCATTTTGAATCGACTGAAACTGCCATATCATAAAAATCATAATGCCGATTACAACGGCTGACACTAAACCTACCCTCTGCGTCATAGATGAGTTGTATCAACCAAATTCGTGGAAAAGTCATTTCTCATCGCATATTGGTGAACTTGCCTACATAGTTCATTACCGGAAGAATAGTTAGTTGTATCCTTCAAAAGAGAGAGGGGAAATAAAGATATTTTATCCCTTGAAATCTTTGGCTTGATAAATAAATGCCTCGAGCCGATTCTCTGTGCCTGTATCGTCCATTCCATCGAATGAAATATTGAGCCAAGGAATATTTCCAAAATCCTCGCTGAGTTTTTTTGATATGGCTGTTACCACTGTGCCCGGCAGACAGCTGAAGGGTATTGCATTGATAATCCCCTTTAATCCTCTTTTTGCAAAATCGATTGCCTTACCAACGCTCAGTATTGCTTCTCCATCGAAGGAAGGGTCTAAATATTTTTTGCTCTGCTCTATCAAGGTTTCTGTAGCCGGCTCATCTCCATTTTCAAGAAAGCCTTCAAAGGTTTTGTAAAGTTTGTGTTCAAGGAGCTTCTGAATCCTATCCTTCGTATGGGTTTTCAGTAAATTCTTATATTGTTTCCTGAATAGCTTTCTCTTCTTATAGACATAATTGCTGTACAGGAACCATTCACTCAAAGGTGCTACCCATGCTTCACCGCCCAATTCTTCAACTTTTTTCACAATATTTTGATTGGCAAAACGGTTACTGCGAATATAGATTTCTCCCACAATTCCAATTTTTGGTTTTTGTCCATTTTTCTTTTCAACCTTTATTGCTTCGAATTCTTTTCTGCAGATTTCAAGAGCTCGCGCAATGTCTCCGTTGCATTTTAGTATATTGGTTATATACCTTAAACAATGCTGATAGACCTCATCGGTTTCACCTTTATTTATTTCATAAGGACGAGTTTCCCTTGCGGCTTTTTCGAGGATATCGATGGCAATGATTCCTTCCCATGCAAGAAGGTCAAAGTCTTTTCCGAATACTTCGTCGCTATAGGATTTTTCGGGTTCTAATGAATAGATGGGGACATTTTCGTATCCGTTTTCATCTAAAAGGAGACGCTGAAACTGGTGATACTGTCCAAATCTACAAGGACCTTCTGCCGACGGCATAAAAAAGGCTATTCTTTCCGGTGGGAGACCCGATTTTTTGATTGTTTTGAAAAGGTCTCCTGTTGTCAGGATACAGGGATAGCATTCCTTGCCTGATGTGAATTGTCTTCCAAGTTGAACAGTTTCATCGTCGGATTCCTCGATGACTTCGGCATCTACATTATTATAATTGAATGCCGACTTGATAGCATAGGCGTGGTCAGTCATATTTGGAATAAAGATGGTATGTTTTCGATTTTTTAGGTGTTTTAGTATCATTTGTCTTGCGCGAACAGAAGCAGGAGTTTTCTGTTTATAGTTTTCAAGGCTGTCGAGGAAAGCCTCACATCTTGTAATTACGCCTGCATCTGCGCTGTGTTCATCGATTTCTATCTGCAGATAGGGTTTACCTTTCATAATGTCGGCAAAGAAGTGACTGATGAATGAATCTGGTCCGCATCCAAAATTGGTAATATAAACGGCGAAGAGGTTTGGATGGTTTCTAATATATTGCGCCGCAGAGAGAATCCTTTGTCCTGACTTCCAATACATATTCGGATGATAAGGAGATATGTCTGTGCTGTTCAACGGGAGAAAATCCATCGGAATTGTCCTTACCCCAAGGGAGCAAAGTTTTTCAGGCAATCCTAAATTGATTGACGAATCAAATCCATTGTAAGGCCTGCTTACGATGACAAGAGCTTTTTCGTCTTCTTTCAATGAGTCGAGGAATTTTTTGCCTAAATTAGCAAGGTTTGAATAGAATCTTTTTTGCACATCCATAGCAACCCGATAAGCTTGCAGATAGTCATTGAGTGAAACACCGAGTTTTTTTCCTATTTCTTTGAAGGGTTTGCTAATCTGGTTGTCTGTGCCTTGAAGATGAAATACTGGCTGAAGCAGATCGATATTTTTTTTATCAAGGTTCAATGAAGCATTGATTATGTAAGGTGATGCCTGCACATAAGGGCAGGTATGATTTTCGCGAAAAGACTGATTTTCTCTGAAAAGACTTATAACACTTGGCAGAAAAAGGTAATCTATATCCTTTCCCAACAAATCCAAGATATGTCCATGCGCTACTTTGATGGGAAAACAGGTTTCTGCCGCAACATTTTCAACACCTCTTTCTATGATTGATTTGTTTGTAGGAGATGAGAGAACGACTTCACAACCAAGCTCTTCGAAGAAGGCTTTCCACATAGGAAACAATTCATAGAAATAAAGAATTCGCGGGATACCCACTCTTTTTCTTTTTTTCTTGGGCATACTATGAATGCCTGAGTTTAGAAGATATTCTTCTCTGAGGTTGAAGTAGTTTTTTAAATTTGTGTCTTTCTTCTTACGGTCTACATCATATTTTTCACACCGTGAACCGTAAAAGAGCGGTTTTTCGCCTTCCATCTTAATCATTCTGATTTCACAAAGATTGCTGCAATCTTTACATTCGAAGGTTTTAACAGTGTATTGCCGTTTGGAAAGGTCAAAGCCCTTAAAAGCGCTCTTCTCAGGAGCGTTTTCTTTTGCAAGGAGGGCGACTCCTATTGCACCAGTTACATCGTGATGAGGAGGCACAGTTATTTTTTTATTGAGCACCTTCTCGAATGCCGCAATTACGCCTTTGTTATATGCTACACCCCCTTGAAAGAAAATCTTATTCCCTATTTTTCTGTTTCCAACCACCCGGTTTAGATAGTTATAGACTATGGAATAAGAAAGTCCTGAAACTATGTCTTCTCCTGCTGTTCCCTTCTGCTGTTGATTGACAATGTCTGATTCGATGAAAACTGTACATCTTTCACCAAGTTTGACAGGCGCTTTTGACGAGAGGGCAACTTTGCTGAAATCTTCCTTGATATTTACATTGAGCTTTTCTGCTTGCTCCTCGAGAAATGATCCGGTGCCTGCTGCGCAGACTTTATTCATCTCGAAATCGGAAACAACACCGTTTGTAAGACTGATGTATTTCGAATCCTGTCCCCCAATTTCAAAGATCGTATCAACTTCGGGGTCAATAGCTGCCGCCCCTTTTGCCTGAGCCGTTATTTCGTTTCTAACGATGTCAGCGCCAACTAAATCTCCTGTCAAATATCTTCCTGAACCTGTCGTTCCAACAGCTGCAACTTCTACATAATCGCCTACCTCATTACCAATTTCTTCAAGTCCTCTGCGTACTGCCTCGATAGGTCTTCCAGCTGTCATCAGGTAGCGGCGTGCCACTACTTCTCCATTTTCATCTATTGCCACTACATTTGTGCTTATTGAACCGACATCTATTCCAAGGTACACCTTTATTTTCCCATTTCCATTTTTGGCTTTTTCTTCGATTGGATAGCGATAGTTTGGATTGTGAAGATAAACACTTTTGTCCAAACTCAATGGAGGCAAATGTTTTGATTCAAGTGCTGTTAGTTTTTCATTCAATTTTTCAAGTTCTTCTTCACTTATATACCTTATATTTTCATCTTTCTCTTCAAAGAGAATCAGTGCTGATCCAATTGCGCCTGAGACTGAATTGTATTTGTGAACTATGAATTCTTCTTCATTCAATTCTAAGATGTCGCGGAATGCCTTTACCATTCCTCTATTGCTTGCAACTCCTCCTTGAAAAACAACGGGCTTGATAAACTCTTTGCCTCGGGCAATATTGCTTTTGAAATTTCTTGCAACGGCGTAGCATAGACCTGCTACAATATCGTAATCAGGGGTGCCAATCTGCTGGAGATGAATCATATCGCTTTTTGCAAAAACGGAACAGCGGCCTGCAATTCTGGGCGGCTTTTCTGATTTTAAAGCCAACTCTGAAAACTCATCTTCAATGGAAATTCCTAGGCGATTCGCCTGTTGGTCTAAAAAGGAGCCGGTACCTGCGGCGCAGATTGTATTTGTTGCAAAATCAGTTATCTTAAAGCCATTGCCGTTGATTGTATTTTCAATGAGAATCAGTTTCGAATCTTGTCCCCCCATTTCTATGATTGTTTTTGCCTCGGGGTAGAAGTGCGCTGTAGCTTTTGCCTGTGCAACTACTTCGTTTAAAAAGAAGACATCGAGAGCTTTGCTGATTAATTTTCCGCCGCTGCCTGTTGCAGATAGGGCTATTTTTGAATTGGGAGACAAAGATATGGCTTCCTTTAAAATTTCTTTTGCTGTAGATATTGGATGGCTGTGAAAGCGGCGGTACCAAGTTTTGATTATTTCTTTTTTTTCGTTGAGAAGCGCTACATTAACAGAAATCGAACCAATATCTATTCCCGCGAAATAACACCCTTCTCCATCCTTACGAATCATAGCCAGATTCCCCTCCCTTGCAATGGAGACAGAGAAAAAATTAAAATATAGAAAAATAGAATAAAAAAGCTATATAAATAATAAGTAAGTTAGATTATTATTTCAATAAATTCATCTGTCAAATCATATCTTTCAAAAAAATTAGTTTTCAAAGGATCTATCCTCATCACTCATTGTTGAGCTTGACTGTAAAGACCATATTGATTTGTGATAAATTTCTATTTCATAGATTCTTCAATGGGGGTAAGAGAGAATAACCACTCTAAATCACCACTCTATACGATATGATTTCTAAATCCACGATTTTGACAATAAAAATTGTCTCTCTTGACAAATTGCGTATATAGTAGTTATTTAAACAAGCAAAAATTATTATTGATTATTTTTCACTTTAAATGGACTCATATATAAATGACAACGAAGGAAATTATCCAAAGGGCATGGATTTTTAAAGGCACTGTCAGACGGTATTTTCTTGTCCGTTTCAAGAAAAGATATGTTGAAGAGCAATTGAAGAGAAGGCGAGGAAAATGTCTTCAGTGCGGCAAATGTTGTGAAATGAGCTTTAAATGTCCATTGCTTGATAAAAGCGGAAATCAACTTTCGTGCAGAATTTATAAGAAAGGCAGACCGCTAAGCTGTCGTCTTTTCCCTATAGATGAAAGAGATATTGAAGATGTAGGAGGAAGGTGCGGTTATTATTTTCAATATTGAATTTTTGAAAAAAATAAATTAATACTTGACAAAAATATTTCGATATATGAACATATGTTCAAATATAGTTAATTGCTTTGATCAAAATTATGGCTAATAAAATAAAAAAGAAAGAAGAAATAGATTTGTCTGATTCCCAATGCCAAACTCATCTTATCGATAAGGATAAGGTGGAAAAGGCTTCGAGAAAGATGCTTCTTGATACAGAAGTGATAGAATTGGCTGAATTGTATCGGGCATTGGGAGATGCGACAAGGGTTAAGATTCTTTATGCCCTATCCCTTGGAGAGTTTTGTGTATGTGATATTTCAAGCCTTCTTGGTATGAGCCCTTCTGCTATATCTCATCAATTGAGAATTTTGAGGTCATTGAGACTGGTTAAAAATAGACGAAAAGGGAGAATCATTTATTATTCTTTGGATGATGAACATGTTTTGAATCTTTTTGAAGAAGGATTGAAGCATATAGAACACGATTAATTTTTTTTGCTCTCAATATATGAAGAATTGTTCATATAATCAATTTTACAAATATGATAGAGGTAAAAAATGACGCAGACATTGAAGAAAAATGAAGTTATAGCAAATCCCATAAATGGAAATGATTGCAGAAGATGTGAAAAGCGCCTTGAAGAGAAGCTTTCAACAATCAAAGGAATAAAAGAGGTATCCTTTATTGATAATTCGGAGAGTATAAAAATTGTCTATGATCCAAATCTCATTGAAGTCAATTTTTTGAGAAACATAGTAAAAAAAGAAGGCGCTGAAATAGAGAAGCGCTTTCGTCACGATACATTAGAGTTGGAAGGACTCGATTGTCCAGATTGTGCGGCAAAATTAGAAAGCGCAGTGAATAAACTTGAAGGTATCGATTGGTGCTCAGTAAACTATGCCGCATCGAAGATGTATACGGAATTTAGACATGATGCAGTTTCCCTTTCAGAAATTATCTCTGTCATCAAATCATTCGGCTACCGTGTAAAGGATGCAGGATATTCTATAGCAAGCCGCAAAATGACATTCAATGTTAGAGGAATGGATTGCGCGGACTGCGCAGTAAAGCTTGAGCGCCAACTTAGCAATCTCGAGGGAGTGGAAGATGCTTGGGTAGATTTCAATCTTTCAAGAATGACAGTGAAATACAGTGAAAAAGCAGGAATGATAGATAAGATAATGCATCTTGTGGACAGGGCTGGATATACTGCATTTCCACTTTCAGAGCAAACAGAAACAAGCACATCTATTTGGGGATGGATAAAGAACGACAGGAAAGCCGTAACCACTGTAATATGCGGCATTCTAATAGCGCTTGCATATGTTTTTCAGTTTCTCGGCATAGAGCCTGCAGAGATCGGATTTTATGCCGCTGCAATGCTGGTTGGAGGCTTCTATGTTGCTCGTGCCGGAATAAGCGCCCTGAGATATAAGACCATAGATATGAACTTCTTGATGACTATCGCAATTTTGGGCGCAGTATTCATAGGCGAATGGGAAGAAGGCGCAATGGTAGTCTTTCTCTTTTCTCTTGGTAATGTGCTTCAAAACTACACAATGGATAAGACCAGAAATTCCATTCGTTATCTAATGGACCTTTCACCTAAGGAAGCTCGTATTCAACGCGGTGAAAATCAGATTTCAGTGCCTGTTACTGATGTAAAGGTAGGTGAAATAATGATAATTCTGCCCGGCGAAAAGATAGCAATGGATGGAAAGGTTGTGAAGGGAGAGTCAGAGGTAAATGAAGCATCGATAACAGGAGAGTCTGTGCCGGCGGAAAAAAGAGAAGGAAGCGAAGTTTTTGCAGGCACCATCAATGGGTCAGGCACTCTTGAGGTTGAAATTACAAAGCCCTATGAGGAAACTACACTATCGAAGATTATTCATCTCGTAGAGGAAGCGCAGGCGCAGAAAGCACCTTCTCAGCTTTTCATTGATGCCTTTGCGAAGTATTATACGCCCACTGTTATTATCTTTGCGTTCCTGATAGTTTGCGTACCGGTCCTTCTATTTGGAGCTGATTTCAATACATGGTTTTATAAGGGATTGATGCTTTTGGTTATCGCTTGTCCCTGCGCCCTTGTCATTTCAACGCCTGTATCGATCGTCTCTGCAATAGGAAATGCATCTAAAAACGGAGTTTTGATAAAGGGTGGTGTTCATCTTGAAGAAGCAGGAAGAGTGAGAGCTATTGCCTTCGATAAAACTGGCACTCTCACCAAAGGACATGCGGGAATTACGGATATCATTTCTTTGAGCGCAATGAATGATACTGACATCCTTAAATATGCTGCTTCCATTGAACAACGCTCAGAACATCCCATTGGAAAGATAATAAAGATAGAAGCGGAGTTGATGGGACTTACTCTTTTTAAAACCGAAAAATCTAAAGCGCTTACTGGATTGGGTATGCAGGCAGAGATTGACAACAAGATGTATTACATAGGAAGCAGGCGGCTTATTGATGAAAAAGTAAGCTCTTTGAGCAAGGAAGCAGACGAGATCGTTTCAAGACTAGAGTCGGAAGGTAAAACTGTTCTCTTTGTTGCTGATTCTGATTCTGTTTTAGGGGTTATTGCCCTTAGGGATATGATTAGAGAGGACAGCGCGCAGGCAGTATCCGAGCTCAAAAAAGCTGGTATCAAAGAAGTTGTTATGCTTACTGGGGACAATCCAAAGACTGCTGAAGCAGTTGCCAATCAGATCGGGATCACAGAGTGCAAAGCTCAACTAATGCCGCAGGATAAAGTTTCTGTTATCAAGCAGTTAAAAGAAAAATATAAATCCGTTGCAATGGTTGGTGAGGGAATCAATGATGCGCCTGCTCTTGCCGCTGCAGATGTAGGTATTGCAATGGGGGTTGCAGGAACCGATACAGCACTTGAAACAGCTGATATAGCTTTGATGTCTGATGATATGCTCAGAATCCCCTATACTATGAAGCTGAGTAGAAAGTCGCTTGGAATAATAAAAGCAAATATTGCTATATCCCTTATCGTAAAAGCTGTGTTTTTTGTCCTTGTATTTGCAGGGCTTGCAAACCTTTGGCTTGCAGTCTTGGCTGATACAGGTACATCACTTGTAGTTATTCTTAATGGAATGAGACTGTTGAGGTTTGGCAAAAGAAGAAAGGACGAAGTTAATGAAGTAAAATCTCATGCCGAGGAATGCGCCGACGCATGCGATTGCGGGCATGACCACGACCATTCAGGACATGACCATTCTTCGCACAGCCATGAAGGACACGATCATGACCACGAACATAGCCATGACCACGACTCTCATAGCCATTCAAGCCATACTCATAATGATGAATGTGGTTGCGGACACGACCATTCTGCACATTCTATGCACAATCATAACAACCATAAGGACCATGATCATCAGGAAGAACATCAACATTCCTCTCATAAAAACGATGGGCATAATCACAGCCATAATGATCATGGCAATGAACAGAAGTATGGAGAAAACAGGAAGCCGTCTTGCGATTGCGGACATGAACACTGAATGAATGTGTAAGGTGAAAACGGCTTTTCCCCCGAATGGTGCCGCAAATTACCATCTTCGATATTTTTTTCACAACTAAATCTTTTCAAAATAAATTTTGAATTCTTTTTTTATCAGCGATTATTACTCAAACCGAAATTTCTGGATATAAAACGCCAAGTTAGGTATAAGTGATTCAAAAATTTCTTCGTAGATATGGATAGTTATTCAAAAATGAGTCAACTGAACCAAGATAAAGAGAAAATTGTAAATTTAATAGAGCAAGTTTCAAGAGAGCTTATTTCTCTTAGCCATAAGATTCATAAAAATCCTGAGGGCGGTTTCAAAGAAATAAAAGCGTCCAAATGGCTTTCAGACTTTTTGAAGAAAAAAGGCTTCAAAGTAAAGAAAGGAGTTTGTTCACTGCCAACGGCATTTTCAGCTGAATTTAAGATAGGCGTCGAGAAAAAGAAGAGCCCTTCTGTGGCATTCATAGCAGAATATGATGCCCTTCCGGTTATAGGTCATGGATGCGGGCACAACATAATAGGTCCTGCAAGCTGTGGTGCCGCTTATGCCGTTAAAAAGGTCCTGTCTGAGAAAAAAATTCCGGCTGTCATAAAAGTTATAGGCACTCCTGCAGAAGAAGGAGGTGGCGGGAAAGTTAAAATGATAGAGAAGAATTTTTTTAAGGATATAGATGCGGCAATGATGATTCATCCTGACATTAAGACAAGAGTGCGAAGTGAGTTTTTAGCAAACAGGCAGGTTAAATTTCATTTCTATGGTAAATCCTCTCACGCCGCGGCATCTCCTCACGAAGGAGTGAATGCCCTTGATGCAGTTATACTTACATTCAATAATATTAACGCATTGAGACAGCAGTTGAGGGAAGATGTAAAGGTGCACGGCATAATTACCGACGGCGGTGTAAAGCCGAATATCATTCCTGATTATGCGTCCTGTTGGTTTTATGTAAGAACAAGGGAGAAGAAGATACTGCCACAAGTCTATAAGAAAATTTTAAACTGCGCTTCTGCGGCGGCAAAGGCAACAGGATGCAGAATAAAGATAGAAGAGGATGAGATAATTTATTATCCGATGAAGCATAATGAATGCTTGGAAGATGTTTTTAGGGAAAATTTGAAAATCTTGAAGGAACCAGAAAACTTGAAGGATATAAGAGGCACAGGCTCGTCAGATATAGGCAATTTAAGCCAAATAGTGCCGACTATACATCCGAATATAAAGATAGGTGAAGGATTATCAGGAATACATTCGGAAGAATTTTGCCGTGCGGCAATTTCCAAGTCGGCAGATGAAGGACTTTTAAAGGGCGCGAAAGCCCTTGCAATGACTGCTTATGATATAATAGTCTATCCTGAAAAGTTGAAGAAAATAAAATCAGATTTCAGAAAGAAAAAATAGATTAATTGGATTTATTACAAGCAATAATTCTTGGAGCAATTCAGGGACTCGGTGAATTTCTTCCCATTTCGAGCTCTGCCCATTTGGTGGTAATTCCTAAAATTTTAAAATGGCACGATCAGGGGCTTGCCTTCGATGTTGCGCTTCATATGGGCACACTTGCGGCAGTGCTTTATTATTTCAGAAAAGAAGTTATTAGCATTGCTTCCTCCTTTTCAAAAGGGATCATCAGACTTTCACCATTTGAGGAAGCAGATAGCCGTCTTGGTTGGTGCGTTCTTTTAGGTACTGTACCGGGTGCTGTTGCAGGATTTCTACTTGAGAAAAAAGCGGAAACGGTCTTCAGAAATCCTTCTCTCGTGGCGATGGCAATGATTGTGCTTGGAGTAATACTTTTTTTTGCTGACAGAAGGTCTAAATCAATTGTTTCAGTAGGTGAAATATCATTTCTTTTTGCCTTATTAATAGGGCTTTCACAGGCATTTGCCGTAATTCCCGGGGTATCTCGCTCAGGGGTTACAATTTCCACAGCGCTCTTTTTGAATATGAAAAGAGACGATGCAGCGCGCTTTTCATTTCTTCTCTCGATTCCAATCATTGCAGGCGCAGGCTTCCTGAAGGCAGGCGAGCTTTTAAGGGCGGATTTTTCAGCGGCGCTTTTAGTAGGGATTGTGTCTGCCGCAGTCTTTGGTTTTTTGAGTATCAAATATCTTATTGCCTATGTGAAAGTGAGGACATATCTTCCCTTCGTCATTTACAGGTTGATATTTGGTATCGCAGTTCTTTCGTGGTTTTATTTTTAGTATTTTGAAGTAAAGCTATGTGCTTAATCATCATATGGTAAGGAGAGTCGGAATAGAATATTCGTGATAGTAACCATTATGATGTCGTCAGAGGCATAATATGTGCCATCATATGACCATTCAGTCCCTTTTTCAAAATTGTATGTTCCGTCTATTGTTAATTGGATGGGGATTTTTTCTCCTACATTGGCACTAAGTGATAGAATTGTATAAGTGCCGAAACCACCGAGTTCATCTAATCTATTCTTGATTTCAACTGTTGATTTCATTTTGCTCGGGCTTTTCATTGTAGCAGTCCAGGTAGCAGTAAGAGTGTTACCCTCATAGTAAGCACTTTCCGAATAAAAGAA
Organism: Candidatus Schekmanbacteria bacterium; assembly: GCA_003695725.1. NCBI lineage: Bacteria > Candidatus Schekmaniibacteriota > Candidatus Schekmanbacteria bacterium. Next base: position 370 of record RFHX01000030.1, on the reverse strand, counting down.
AGGGACAAGAGTTTCTGTAACGAAGGTATCGGTAGTATCTGTTATAATCTCTTGCCATTCATTTTGATAAACAATTTGATTGTAAAATGCAAAAATCAATATACAACATAATCAAAAAAACAATATTTTTGAAAAAAATAAGGAATAAAGAGGAATTATTTCAATGATATATGATACAAATTGGCTATTATTGAAAATTTTGATTAGGATTCTAAATTGGTGAATAGTTATTTTGCGAGCTGTAGTCCATAGCTTTCTTTTTTTGCTGTCTCATTGAAGTAATAAAAATTTATTGAAACAATAAATCTGACTTTTTTAATAATAATTGAATTTCATTACTCTCTGAAAAGGTTATAAAAACTTTCGATTT
>RFHX01000029.1 GCA_003695725.1 Candidatus Schekmanbacteria bacterium | reverse complement strand
TATAAATGGTGTAAGAAAAATTTTGAAATGATTGAGGAAAAGATATTGACTCTTTCAAATGAAAGAGGAAATTTGGGAAGATTCTATAAAAAAGGAACTTTAACTGAAGGTTCGGTAGGAAGAGAAGACTATTATTTAGGGTATATTATAGTATCCGAAGCAAATAAGAAATATCCAATTAAAAAGCTCATTGAAATGGATGCAGATGAAATACTGAGATTCTATTTTTCAAAGAAAGCAGGAGGAAGTTGAGAGAGGTCAATTTTTTCATACAGATTGGCAATTCCAATTGCCATTTCCTTCATTTCAGAAATGGTTTCTTTCTTCAAAAATACTTTTGTCAACGCTAATTTGTCGTGGGTTAGATTCAACTTCATATGTTCAGGTATTTCACCTTTGCACCATATTTTGCTTTCCCATGCGGGTTCTAATATGTCAAGAATATCAAAATTTGCTTTTTCTATTTTTTGATTTTTTCCTTCCTCAATTGCCACGATATATCTCCAGACTGATTTATAAGAAGGAGTTAAATCACCTGTTAAGCATAAGAATTTACCAGCAAAGGTGTTTATTCTTACAGAGAAGATATAATTATCTATTTTGGATTCTATGTATTGCTGACAGATATAGTCGTCTTCCTTTATTTCATTAAAATCCTCTTTGCTGAAATTTTCATCGAAGACTTTAAAGCCCTTGGACCATCTGCCGCAGCGTCTTTTCAGAGCTATTTTGCCATATTTTTTTGAAAGTTTTAAAAGCTGGTTGAAGTTGCCGCTAAAGATTTCAGTGTATGGCATTCTAAAATTTTTTTTCAACAGCAGATATTGATTCCATTTGTCTTCCAACCTAAATATTGGGGCCAATAAATCAGGCAGATTTCCCTCCCTATCCATCCATATTTTAAATTTTTGGTGCAGACTGAAGTAAGGGGATTTTTGAATGTATGAGGCAAAACTTTTGCCGTGTTTTTGAAGAGAAATCTCTTCTATTAGTTCAAAAATATTGGAGTCCCTTTTATAAATGTATTTTTCTATGAGTCCGTATTCAAAGATTCCACCGGGAAGGCCAATATTCACTTCTGAAATAAAAGGTACTCCTCTGGGATCTATGAGACAATCGATACCTAAAAACATTTAATTGACCCTTTTTCAAAATCTATTCATTCATAATCAGGAAAAATGTATTTGACAAGATAAGTGTTTTTTAAAGATTATTTAGAAAAACGATATGAATTTGTAAATCTTTATATAGAAAGATGAAAGACGATGGGTATGATAAATATTTTTTCTGCACAGTTCCATGTCCTGTTGGGGGAAGTTGAAAAAAACTTTTCAAAGGTTGAAAAACTTCTCGAAAATTTTGAAGTTTCAGAGGGTATCGTTCTTTTGCCTGAGATGTGGACAAGCGGATTTGATTATAGGCATCTCGAAGATATAGCCAGTAAAACACCCCTTATTCTTGAAAGAATAAAAGAAATTGCCGCGAGAAAAAATTTAATTATCGCCGGTTCTATGCCTGAAAAAGATAAGGGGCACTTTTACAATACTTCTTTTTTGATTGGTGAAAAGGGAAACATTATCGGAAAGTACCGAAAAATCCATTTGTTTTCGCCAATGAGAGAAGATAAATATTTTTCAAAAGGAAAAAAGGTTGAAGTTTTCAACACTTCCTTTGGAAAGGTGGCGTTGGTTCTCTGTTTTGACTTAAGATTTCCTGAGCTAATAAGGACTTTGGCTTTGAAGGGAGCTCAAATTCTCCTTGTTTCAGCTCAATGGCCTCTTATAAGGGTAGAACATTGGCGCACTTTACTGAGGGCGCGCGCAATAGAAAACCAATTCTATGTAACAGGTGCCGCAGCAAGTGGTAAAACAGGAAAATTTGTCTTTTGCGGAAATTCGATGATTATTGCTCCTAATGGGGAAATCCTTGCGAATGCTGATTTGGATGAGGTTGTAATAACATCTTCTATTGATTTGAAAGAAATAAAAAAAATAAGAAAAGAAATGCCTTGCTTTCAGGCGAGAGCTCCAAAACTATATAGAGTTTGAAGGAGGGAATAAAATTGTATTTTGAATATGAAAGTCCGGTTTTTAATATGGCTGTGAAGCAGTATGAAAGAGTAGCCAGTATGTTGGAAATCGATGAAAATGTTCTTGAAAGAATCAAATATCCCTCGAGAAGTTTTGTTGTATCAATACCAGTGAGAATGGATAATGGGAAAACAGAAGTTTTTTGCGGTTATAGAGTTCAGCATAATAGAACGATGGGACCGACGAAGGGAGGTATAAGATATCATGAAGATGTGACATTAGGGGAAGTGGCGGCTATGGCAATGTGGATGTCATGGAAATGCGCTATTGTCGGTTTGCCTTTTGGAGGAGCCAAAGGAGGTGTGAGATGCAATCCTTCTTTAATGTCAAAAGGAGAATTGCAGCGTCTTACAAGAAGATATACTTCAGAAATAATAAATGTCATTGGTCCTGAAACAGACATTCCTGCCCCTGATATGGGAACAAATGAGCAGGTTATGGCATGGATAATGGATACATATAGTATGCAGAAAGGGCATACAATACCGGGTGTGGTGACAGGTAAAGATAAGCTTCTTGGAGGCTCAGAAGCAAGAAGAAAGGCAACTGGCGGAGGTATAGTACATTTGATTTCAGAAACATTGAAGATTTCCAATTTCAATGGAAATGAAGTGAAAGTTGCAATACAAGGCTTCGGAAAGGTAGGGAGTGCAGCAGCTGAGATTGCTGTAAGAAAAGGGTGGAAAGTAATAGCTGTATGCGATGTTACAGGAGCAATATATAACGAGAAGGGGATTAATGTATTGGAATTGATCTCTTATGTTGGGGAAAATGGCGGGGTAAGGGATTTTAAAGAAGCAGAAGAAATTGAAAAGGAAGATTTTTGGGATGTAGAATGTGATGTAATGATTCCTGCAGCTGTTGCAAGAAGCATAGACAAGAAGAGAGCAGAGAGAATTAAATGCAAAATCCTTGCAGAAGCAGCAAATGGTCCAACGACAGAAGAAGCAGATGAGATAATAAGGGATAGAGGAATAATTATTATTCCTGATATTCTTGCAAACTCAGGCGGAGTAACAGTTTCATATTTTGAATGGGTACAGGATTTGCAAAGTTTCTTCTGGGAGCATGAGAGGGTTGTTGATGAAGTCAAGAAACTTTTGACCAGAGCATTTATGCAGATTAGGGAAGTTAGTGAAAAGAGAAAGGTAGATATACGGACAGCCGCCTTGATGCTCGGGATTGAAAGGGTTGCAAGAGCAAAAGAAATGCGGGGATTATATCCTTGATGTAAGAGACGCAGTATGAAAAATTAAACATATTCTCTCGATTTGATTCCTGTCATAATTACACGCCAAAGTGAAACTTTATAAGTTTTAATATAACGGTAAGCATAAGTTACATAAAAGATTATATCGAGCAATGATGTAATTGGAAGTTTAATGAGAATCCTAATAAGTGGTTCTAATTTTTTATGTTTGACTGCTAAATAAAAAAGTTTTTGCAGCCTTTCCAGTTCCTTTCTTTCTTTATTTTCTACAACACTTCGTTTAAAGAAGGATGGGGAAATTGAATCGAAATTGTAATTGGCAGAAAGAAGACCTTTTTCCTTACAATACTTTTCCAATTCAGTACTGGGATATGGTTGATAAAGAGAGCACCATGGATAGTCAACTTCTATTTCTCTATTTATGTAAACGGTTTCAAAGGCTTTATCTACATCTTCGCCCGGAAGTCCAAGCATATTGTAAGTCCCAATTTTGATTCCCACTTTCTTCAATAAATTTGCAGTATAAAATATCTCATCATTTCTGACATTCTTATTTAAGATTCTATTTCTAAATTCTTCATTGCCGGTTTCTATTCCAAAATATGCCAATTTACACCCCGATTCTTTAAGCATTTCAACGGTTTTTTCGTCAATCAAACGAACCTGTAGAAGGCATGTAAAAGGAAGATTGATTTCTTTTTTGAATAAAGGAAGAAACTCTTCCAGCCATTTTTTGTTAAGAATAAAGACTTCATCATCAAATCTAATAAATTTCGTATTGTATAATTTTATTATTTTTTTTAATTCATTGATAACAAATCTTGGGCTGTGTCTTCTAATGGTCTTCCCTTTTCCTTTATAAAGGCGGATGTAACTGCGATTAAAACAGAATGAGCAGTTGAAGGGACAGCCCCTTCCGGTCAAGACGCTTAAATTGTCTTTGAGCGATGGATATTTTGAATAAAGTGTCCTGTCAGGAGGATGGATTGAATCGAGGTCATTAATAAGCGGCCTCAATTCATTTTTTATTATTCTGCCATCTTTTTTTATCCAGAGGTTTTTAATGCCATCATAAGGGATTTTTTTATTTAAACATTCTGCAAGCTCAAGCATTGCATATTCGCCTTCGCCTCTGCATATAAAATCGACAGCAGGATGTTCAATGATTTGAGGGAAAAAAGTTGGATGTGGACCGCCTAAAATTACTTTGGCACCTGTAATTTTTTTTAATTCTTCTGCCCTTTTTAAAACCCATAGATGCGCTCCTGTTGTTGTATAAAAGCCAAGAAGATCAGGTTTATACCTTTTAACGCTTTGAAAAAAATTCCGTTCTCCAGATTCTATAAATACTTCACATTGATGACCTCTTTCTTTGAGGAAAGAGGAGATATACATAATGCCCAAGAATTCAAACCAAAAATTTTGAATAAAAGCTATTCTTGCCACTATGTTTACTCCTAAATTTCTTAGATTATGCAATGATAGCG
>RFHX01000028.1 GCA_003695725.1 Candidatus Schekmanbacteria bacterium | reverse complement strand
GAGTCGGTATATCCCAAGAAATAAAAAGAAGATGTGAAACGAATAAGACTTGGCACAAGAAAAAGCAAGCTTGCAATTAGGCAGGCAGAATTGGTGAGGAATGCAATACTTCAAAAGAATACCTCTGTAGAAGTTGAGATAATAGGGATAACCACGGAAGGTGATATTGGAAGAAACAGCAGAAGTGAATTAGGCAAGGGTTCATTTGTGAAAAAATTGGAAGAAGAGCTTTTGGCAGGAAAAATAGATGCCGCAGTCCATAGCGCAAAGGATATGCCGGCAAATATTCCGGATAAACTTGATATAGCCGCCTTTATTGAACGGGAAGACCCGCGAGATGTATTCATATCGAATAAAGCGCAAAGTCTTTCTCGTCTGCCAATGCCTTTCAAAATAGGAACTTCAAGCCCTCGAAGGAGAGCTTTTTTACTTCATTACTGCACGGATGTTGATGTTGTAAAGATTAGGGGGAATGTTGATACAAGGATTAGAAAAGTTGAAGAAAATGAAGTTGACGGCATTATCATAGCAGCTGCCGGCATCAATCGACTCGGGTTTCAAGGGAAAGTAAGTGAATACCTCGACACTGATTATTTCATTCCTTCAGCAGGACAGGGCGCTGTAGCAGTTGAAGTTTTGAAGGCAGATTCATCTTTAAGGAGATTGTTCAAATCAATAGATGACTTTCGAACAAGAACGGCTGTTATGGCTGAAAGGGCTTTTATAAATGAGATAGGTGCAGGATGCCATTTGCCTGTTGGTGTTTATTGTTCAACAACTGATGACAAAGCTGAAATCGTATGTGCAATTCTATCTTCTGATGGCAGTGAAATGTTGAAAGATAAAATCAGAGGAGATATCAAAGAGGCTGAAGAGTTGGGAAGGATTCTTGCACAGAAAATGCTCGATAAAGGGGCAGAAAAATTTTTGAATATCAAGTAATATGAAAAGTAGGACTAACAGGAAAAAGGGAAAAGTAGTGCTCGTTGGAGCGGGTCCCGGCGATGAAAAACTCATAACTCTCAAAGGAATCGAGGCAATCAGAAAAGCAGATGTGATTTTTTATGACCGCCTAATAAACAAATCAATTCTTAAATATGCTTCAAAGCAGTCAAAGCTCATATATTGTGGTAAAAGGGCAGGTGCTGATAACAATAGCCAGTTAGAAATCAACAGACTAATTTTGGCTGAAGCAGAAAAAGGAAAATCCGTTGTCCGCCTTAAAGGGGGGGACCCTTTTTTATTTGGACGAGGAGCGGAGGAAGTTGAATATCTAAGCGAAAAAGACATTACCGTCGAGGTTATTCCGGGTGTTTCCTCGGCAATTGCCGTGCCTGAGTCTATTGGTGTCCCGATTACTCATCGGCAATATGCTTCGACAGTTGTTATAACGGCAGGCAAAAGAGCAGACGGGAAACCAGCATCGTTGAAGGAAGAAGCAAAGATATTAAAAAGCAAAAAGGGGGCTACTTTAATTGTCCTTATGACTGTTAGCGGCCTTAAAAAAATAACTGCATCCTTGATAAGAGCAGGTGTTTCAAGAAGGACTCCAGCAATTCTGATTCAAGAAGGGACCTTGCCGACTCAAAGAGCGGCAGGTGGAAATATTGGAAATATAGTCAGGATTGCAGAAAAGATGAAAGTTAAATCACCTGCGATTCTCGTCGTGGGAGAAACAGTTAGACTTGGCGAAAGATTGGTTTCAACTGAAAAACCGCTGTTGGGTAAAAAGATTTTGATAACAAGGCCGAAATCAAAAGATGAAAGATTGTCAACATTGATTAGGGAAAGAGGGGCAAAGGCAATAAATGTTCCAGTAATTAAAGTATGTGAGCGAGATGTGAAAGCTATAAAAGATAAGATTTTGAATGAAATCAATGAAGCTGAATGGATTATTTTTACAAGCAAGACATCAGTGAATATCTTTGAAAAGAAACTTATGAGGAAGGTACAGAAGATTGGATTAAAAAAGATTAAAATATGTGCCATTGGGGAAGCCACGGCTGATACGCTCAATAAGATAGGTATTGAAGTTGACTTTGTACCTGAAGAATATTCTTCAAGAGGAATTGCCAAAGGTTTGAGGAAAAGAGCAGTTAATGATAAGAAAATCCTTGTCTTTCGATCTTCATCAGGAAATTCGATATTGAGAGAATCTTTAAAGGCTATGGGGGGAAAGATAAAAGAATATTGTTTATATGATATAGTAACGGCCATTGAAAACAAAGATGCTTTAAAGAAGAAGCTTTCAAGTGGAATTGATGTTGTTGTTTTTACATCTTCTATGGCTGTCAGAAGTTTTTTCAAATTAGCAGGCAAGAATTTTTTCAAGATGAATGGGAGTAAGCCTCTCTTTGCTGTGATAGGAGATATTACAGAAAAAGAGCTTGAAAAATATAATTTAAAAGCAGATATTAAGCCGCCTAAATTCACAATACCAGAATTGGCAGATTCAATATGCAAGTATTTTTATAGAAAGGAATAGATATTAATGTTTCCGAAGAGAAGAATGAGACGGCTGAGAGAAAATGCCATTTTGCGAGAAATGGTGGCTGAAACAAAACTTACCCTCGATGACTTTGTTTGTCCTTTATTTGTTATTGAAGGCAAAAAAAGAAAAGAGAAGATAAAAGCAATGCCCGGTATTTTTAGATATACCGATGACCTTGTAGTTGATGAAATAAAGAAACTCAAAGACTTGGGAATAAAAGCATTTCTTTTCTTTGGTATTCCCAAGAAAAAAGATGAGAAAGCTTCTCAGGCATATGCATCTGACGGTGTCGTGCAGCGTTGTATTAAAAAGATTCGAGACAACTTGGGTGATAATATCCTTCTCATAACAGATGTGTGCCTTTGCGAATATACAAGTACAGGGCATTGTGGAATTATAAGGGACGGCAAAATAGTAAATGACGAAACTTTAGAATTACTTTCTGAGACAGCACTTTCACATGTCAAGGCAGGCACAGATATGGTTGCGCCGTCAGATATGATGGATGGAAGGGTGAAAGCCATTAGGGAAAGACTTGACAGCGAAGGATTTAATTATGTCCCAATTATGTCTTATTCTGTAAAGTATGCTTCTGCCTTTTACGGACCTTTTCGTGATGCCGCAAAATCTTCACCGCGTTTTGGTGATAGAAAGTCTCATCAAATGGATTATTCAAATAGCCGTGAAGCTATTCGAGTTATTGCAGAGGATATAGAAGAAGGCGCTGATATTGTTATGGTAAAGCCTGCGCTTCCTTCCCTTGATATTATAAGTGAAACAAGAAGAAGATTTAATCTCCCAATTGCTGCCTATCAGGTAAGCGGTGAATATTCTATGATTAAAGCGGCATCTAAGATGGGCTATGTCGATGAAAAATCTATAATAATAGAAAGTCTTACATCAATCAAAAGGGCAGGCGCCGATATCATTATCTCTTATTTTGCAGAGGAGATAGCTCGGTTTATGAAAAGATAGGCGATTTTTTTTTGCCAGTTGTAAGAAGATATCAAGAAAATTTCTTTTTTATGAAAAACAATCCGGCACAGCCAACTCCAAGAAGAATCAAGGTAGATGGCTCGGGTATTGGGAATGATTCGCCCCCTGTCAAAGGAGCATATCCTACTCTGACCTGATAAGCAAGCCACGAATTTTTTGGAGCGCTTCCGTTCCATGATATTGTTGAAGTTCCGGGACGAGTCCAGTCATAATCTAATAGTCTCGAGCATAGCCAAAGGAGATCAAATCCTTCGCTGTTGCCATATTCCTCTGATGATTCATCGCCATCATATATATTGTTGTCTGTGGTATCTGATGGTGTGAAGTTATCAGCAGTAACAGGTCTTGCAGAGTTGTCTGCCTCTCGTCTCACAAATATGGAATGTTTTGGTAAAGTAGATACTGGGGCATATAAGAGAAGATTTGACTCTGATTGGCAGTTTTGCAATTCGAAAACAACATTTCCTGTTGCCGCAGTATATTCAATCAATAAGGAAAGTGCCGATGGATTATGCCATTGATAGTCGTCAGTTGTTGAAGACGATGAAATATCTTCAACACCGTCAAGCTCAAATTTTTCAAAACCCTCTAAATCACCGATTTGTTCTTCCGCCATAAAAGCTTTGCTATCTATTGTTTTTAGAAGGTCTCTATCAGATGATAGGTGAGAAATCGAACCTGCAATGACATTTGAAGAGAAGGTAGTAAAGATTAGAAGAATTATGCCCGTAAGGGTTAAAT
>RFHX01000027.1 GCA_003695725.1 Candidatus Schekmanbacteria bacterium | reverse complement strand
TTCTTGTTGGATTTACCAATATGGCACTCCTTGTTGAAAATGCGGGGAAAATATTAAATATTGAAACAAGCCCCAAGAAGAAACATCCAATATTTTTTAGTTATCTGCTTAGGTTTTTTTTAGCAGGTTTATTCCTTTATAGCGCTGTCACAGTATCTAATTCATCACTCATTTTTGGCCTTGTTGGTTATCTTGTGCCACTTTTCTTTACAGTTGTTTTCCCAGAGAAAGTGATATTAAACCTTAAAAAAACTTTTTTGAAGGTTAGAGAAAATGCTTGAAATTAACTTTACATTGATAATATTAGCAGCAAATTTTCTAATATTAATGTATATTTTGAACAAAAATTTGTTTCTTCCTCTCTCTAAAATTTTAGAACAGCGTCAAGAGAAAGTAAAAAAATCTCTTGAAAATGCAAAGAAATTTACAGAAGTAAGCCAGATGAAGGAAAATGAGTATATAGGAACTATTTCTGAAGAAAAGAAGAGAATTATTCGCGAGCAGGCAGAAACCAAAAAAGAAGCGGTGAATACAAGCACACAATTGATAAAAAAAGCGCAGGATGAAGCAAACAGAAAATTGAATGAAGTAAAAGAAAGCCTGATGAAGGAAAAAACAGAAGCGAAAAAAGAACTTTCCACATATGCTGAATCAATAGCAAAAGAATTGGCAGAAAAGATAATTAATATTCAAGGTTGATAAAGGAATGAATGAATATTTGAAAAGAAATTTGTCCATATTGATATGCTTTATGGTTTTTGTCTTTCTTGCTTGTGCTGGCTTCTCTTTTGCTGAGGAGGCAGGAGAGGCAGCACACCATGTTAATGTTGCCAAAGAAATATACAAGTGGATAAATTTCTTGATACTCGCAGGAGCACTTTTCTTTGTTTTGAAAAAAATTGTTCCAGAGTTTTTTTCAGCAAGAGTTGAAAATATTAAAAGGACTCTCGAAGAGAGCAGGAGAGCAGAAAAGGAAGCAAATGAAAAATTAAAGATTGCAGAAGAAAAGATAAAAAGTCTCAATAAGGAAATAGAGATTATCAGAGCAAATGCTAAAGCGGCTATTGAGAAGGAGAAGAAGCGCATTTTAGAAGAAGCAAATGAAAAGATTGCCCGTATAGAAGAACAAAATGAACAAAATATTAGGCAAGCAATAGAGTTATCAGTAAAAGAGTTGAAAGAGGAAATTATCAAGCAGGCAACGGTTTTGGCAGAAGATATGATTAAAGGTCGAATTACACCGGAAGAGAGAAAGAAACTTTTCAATAATTATGTGAAACAACTTGGAGAAATAAATGAATAAAAGTTCGCTAGCTCGAAAATTTGCAAGAAGTTATATAGATACTTTGGATGAAGGAGCGGACCTTGATTCAATCTACAACGAATTAACAGCAATTGCTGAATTATTTAAAGGCAGTGATGAAGTGCAGAAGTTTTTTTTAAATCCTGGTATTCCACTTGAAAGGAAGGAAAATGCGCTTAATGAAATTACCGAAAAGGCGGGAATTTCAGATATTACAAAAGCCTTTCTTATTGTTCTTTTAAAGAAACGAGCATTAGGCATTCTTAATGAAATTGCAGAACAGTTTCTTTCATTTGTTGATTTGGCAAAGAATCGTACAAGGGCTGAAGTAATAGTAGCCGAAGCACTGGATGAAAATGAAAAAAACTTTCTCAGTTCTAAACTTTCAGAGATAACTGGCAAAGAAGTGATTGTAAAAGTATCTGAAGACCCTTCTATTATAGGAGGTGCCATTACTAAAATAGGTAGTTTGGTAGTTGATGGAAGTATAAAAACACAATTGAAAATTGCTGAAGAAAAACTTTTGAGCTGAAAAAAATGATCCTTAAGAAAGGAGAAAAATAATATGCAGATTAGACCGTCAGAAATTAGTGAAATAATTAAAAAACAAATTTCAGGTTATGAAGCTTCTCTTCAAGTTGATGAAATCGGCACTGTTATGATGGTAGGAGATGGTATAGCGAGAATATACGGCTTAGAGAAGGTGATGTATGGAGAGATGCTTGAATTTCCCCACAATGTCTATGGTATGGCATTGAACCTTGAAGAGGACAATGTAGGTGCTGTACTTTTTGGCGAAGCGGAAAAGATAAAAGAAGGCGATGTCGTCAAGAGGACAAAAAGAATTATGGAAGTCCCTGTAGGCGAATGTCTTATTGGCAGAGTCGTGAATGCTCTTGGCCAGCCCGTTGATGGCAAGGGACCTATCGATGCAAAAGAATTTATGCCTGTTGAAAGACTTGCTCCAGGTGTTGTCGATAGACAGCCGGTTAAAGAACCTCTCCAGACAGGAATTAAGGCAATTGACTCTATGATACCCATAGGAAGAGGACAGAGAGAACTTATTATTGGCGACAGGCAGACGGGTAAAACAGCAGTTGCAATAGATACTATAATCAACCAAAAGGGAAAAGATGTTATTTGTATTTATGTTGCCACAGGACAGAAGAAATCTACAATTGCACAGGTTGTAAAAACTCTCGAGGATTATGGAGCAATGGAATACACTACAGTTGTAGTTGCGTCAGCATCAGAGCCAGCTCCATTACAGTATATTGCACCATATGCAGGTTGTGCAATGGGGGAATATTTCAGAGACAAAGGAGGACATGCTCTTCTAATTTATGACGATTTGTCCAAGCAGGCAGCGGCCTACCGTCAGCTTTCTCTCCTGTTGAGGAGACCTCCTGGACGAGAAGCATATCCGGGAGATGTCTTTTATCTTCATTCAAGACTCCTTGAAAGAGCTGCAAAACTGAATGAAGAGCTGGGAGGAGGTTCATTGACAGCATTGCCGATAATTGAAACACAGGCAGGTGACGTTTCTGCGTATATTCCCACAAATGTTATTTCCATTACAGACGGTCAGATTTATTTGGAAACAGACCTTTTCTATTCAGGTGTAAGACCAGCTATCAATGTTGGTCTTTCAGTTTCTCGTGTCGGTGGAAATGCTCAAATTAAAGCGATGAAGCAGGTAGCAGGTAGATTGAGACTTGACCTTGCGCAATATAGAGAAATGGCCGCTTTTGCCCAGTTTGGAAGCGAATTGGATAAAGCGACACAGGCTCAGCTTGCTAAAGGAGAAAGGATGGTAGAGATTTTAAAACAGGGACAATATGAGCCTGTTACAGTTGGGAAGCAGATTATAGCTATATATGCAGGTGTCAACAATTATCTCGATGATATTCCACTCGAGGAATGCAAGAGATTTGAGACTGAGCTTTTGCAGTTTGTAGATGCAAACTATCCCGATTTGATTACAAAGATAGAGACGGAAAAGGAGTTAACGGAAGAGATAGAAACTAAACTGAAAAGTGTAATTGAGGAATTTAAATCTTCCTTCAAACAGACATTGAATGAAAAATAATATAAAGGGTAAATAAATTATGCCCAGTGTAAGAGATATAAAAAGAAGAATTGCAAGCGTCAAGAAAACAGAGCAGATAACCAAAGCAATGAAGATGGTTTCTGCCGCAAAGTTTAGACGCGCTCAAGAGAGGATAATAGCGGCAAGGCCTTATGGTAGAAAGATAAATGATGTATTGAAGAGTCTTGCTTTTAGGGCAGGGGCTGATGCACATCCTTTGTTGAGCAAAGGCGAAGAGGGGGTTATTGAAATTGTTGTCATATCAGGAGATAAAGGACTTTGTGGCGCCTTTAACAATAATGTGTTCAAAGAAACGGACAGAATAATTCGTAGTAATCAAAATAAAGAAATCAATCTGACGCTCATAGGGAAAAAATGTTGCGACTATTACAGAAAACGCAATTGGAATATCAGAAATACTTATTCTGACATTTTCAATAACATTGGCTATGAGCATGCTGTTAGAATAACAAGGGAAATAACCAAAAATTATATTGATGAGGAAATAGAAAAGGTAATAATGGTTTATAATGAGTTTAAGTCTGCTGTATCCCAACAGGTCGTATGTAAGCAGCTTCTACCTATTGAGATTACTGAAGATATAGCAGATGAGAACCCTGTCGATTTTATCTATGAGCCCGATAGGCAGTCAATAATAAATGAACTTTTGCCACGGTCAATGGAAGTCATAATTTATACAGCATTGCTTGATTCTGTTGCCGCTGAACATGCAGCAAGAATGTCGGCAATGGAAAATGCATCAAGGAATGCGTCTGAAATGATAGATTCATTGACATTGAAATATAATAAGGCGCGGCAAGCGGCTATTACGAAGGAATTACTTGAGATAGTGGCAGGCGCTGAAGCATTGAGCGGATAATTAAAATTTTAAAGATAAGATAAAAAAGAGAGGAATCAAGAAATGGCAGAAATTAATGTTAAAGGTAAAGTTATACAGGCAATAGGCCCTGTTGTAGATGTTAGGTTTGAGGGAGGACATCTTCCTGAAATCTATAATGCACTGAAGATCAAAATAACAGATAGGGATGGCAAGGATACCTATATTACGGCAGAGGTTGCATCCCATCTTGGTGAAAATGTTGTTCGGGCCGTATCTATGCAGCCAACAGAAGGAATTACAAGAGGCGCTGAAGCAGAGGATACAGGTGCACCTATTAGTATTCCTGTTGGGAAAGAAGTTTTAGGAAGAGTTATAAATGTTATCGGCGAGCCCGTTGACAAATTGGGAGAGATTAAAACGGATAAGAAATATCCTATCCACAGAGATCCTCCTTCATTTGAAGAGCAGGAAACTTCAATCAAGATGTTTGAGACAGGGCTGAAGGTTATTGACCTTCTTGAGCCATATTCGTTGGGAGGAAAAACAGGACTTTTTGGCGGTGCAGGTGTTGGTAAAACAGTTTTGATTATGGAATTGATTAGAAATATTGCTATGGAACATGGCGGTGTTTCTGTTTTTTCAGGTGTTGGTGAAAGAACGAGGGAAGGTAATGACCTGTGGCTTGAAATGAAGGAATCAGGAGTTATCGACAAAACTGCGCTAATCTATGGACAGATGACAGAGCCACCCGGTGCAAGATTAAGAGTAGGTTTAACAGGATTGACAGCGGCAGAATATTTTAGAGATGAGGAAGGGCAGGATGTTCTCCTCTTTATCGATAACATATTCCGCTTTACACAGGCTGGTTCAGAAGTATCTGCGCTTTTGGGAAGAATGCCGTCAGCTGTGGGATATCAACCTACACTGGCTACAGAAATGGGTGAACTGCAAGAAAGAATTACATCTACTAAAAAGGGCTCGATTACATCGGTGCAGGCAATATATGTTCCTGCAGACGACCTTACAGATCCTGCTCCTGCTACGACATTTGCTCATCTTGATGCAACTACTGTTTTGTCAAGACAGATAGCAGAACTTGGAATTTATCCTGCTGTTGACCCTCTTGATTCCACATCGAGAATTCTTGATCCACGGATAATAGGAGAGGAACATTACAATGTTGCCAGAAGTGTTCAAGGGATTTTGCAAAAATATAAGGAACTTCAGGATATTATAGCGATCTTGGGAATGGATGAACTTTCCGAAGAGGATAAGTTGATTGTTTCTCGTGCAAGAAAAATTCAAAGATTCCTTTCACAGCCCTTCTTCGTAGCTGAACAATTTACCGGTATTCCAGGCAAGTTTGTAAAACTTGAAGATACAATAAAGGGCTTTAAGCAGATTGTTAATGGCGAACATGACGATGTTCCAGAGCAGGCATTTTATATGGTGGGGACAATAGAGGAAGCATTAGAAAAAGCTGAACAGATGAAACAATAAAAAACTATGGCTGATAATATATTTCTTGAAATAGTTACACCTGAGAAGATGGTGGTGAGTGAAGATGTCAAGGAGGTAACTGCTCCGGGCATCAATGGAGAATTTGGTGTATTACCTGAACATACACCCTTTTTGTCGGTTTTGAAATCAGGTCACATATCCTATGTTACGCTCGGTGGTGAGGTTAAAAAATTGGCAGTAAGCTGGGGATATGCTGAAGTTCGAAAAGATGCGGTTATAATTCTTGCTGAAACAGCCGAGCGACCGGAAGAGATAGATGTTCAAAGGGCAGAGGAGGCGCGCAAAAGAGCTGAAAAGCGTTTATCGAGCGGCGGTGAAGACATTGATGTTGAGAGAGCTGAATTGGCGCTAGCGCGTGCAATGGCAAGATTGGAACTTGTCGGAAAAATTTAAATAATAAGCCCTTATTGATTGTTAGTAGATACAGCATCCGGCAGGGGGGCTTATACTTTTTCTAGTATCACCAAAATCGTAGTTTCTTTTTTCTTTTTCATCATCGTCAGCGTCGTCATCATCTTTTTTACTCGATTTCTTTTTATCTTTATGCTTTTTCTTTATTTCCACTACAAATATATTCGATGTAGTACTGCAATACCCTTCAGGATCAGTTTCAATAACCGTATATATTCCTTCCTTTAGTTTCTTGAATTCGTATTTTCCTTTATGGTTTGTTATATCTGTTTGGCCTGTAGGATTCAATGTTATCAAAACACCGGCGATGCCGCTTTCTCCTGGATTTTTTATGCCATTACAGTTTTTATCATTGAAAACAGTCCCTTTAATCTTATTGCTGTCAGCGGATGCTGAAGATAAAAAAGAAAGTACAATAAGAAATACGAGGAAAATAAATGCAGGGCATTCAATTTTTTTTATTCTTTTCATTATACGATAAATGAGAAAATTAACATTGATCAATCAATGCTTATCGGATTTTTTTTATGAATAATTCGTTTTTTTATTGATATTGAATGTAAATAGTTATGATGACTATATTAAAACGATTGTCACGATGATTTGAATTTGAGAGGAAATAAAAAAAGCACTGCCTTTTATGACAGTGCTTTGAAATTATCTATTTTGCCGTTTGTTTTTTTTAATCTAAATTATGGACAGCACCCTGATGGCGGACTTACTGCTTTTTTGCTGTCAGCGAATAATTGTCCTGTTACATCTTTGAATACGAGTCTCACAATTCTTGTATTTGGACTTGTGCTGCAGTATCCTGCAGGGTCAGCTTCTGACAAAACGTATGTACCCGGCGTCAATCCTGTAAAAGTAAATCTTCCTTTGGCATTGGTAACAGCGAATAATGGGCCCGGCGTCAATGCAATGGTGACGCCTGCAATTCCTTTTTCACCTAAATTCTTATTTCCATTACAATTTTTATCATCAAAAACAAGTCCCTTTATTTGTAAAGCAGATGATATTAAAGGCAATGCAAGTAAGGTTATTAAACATACAGCTATAACAATCAGACCTTTTATTTTCATTTTCATCCCCCTAATTTAATTTCAAAAAATACTTCATTACTCAATTCATATAAGCAAATATTATGCCATAATAC
>RFHX01000026.1 GCA_003695725.1 Candidatus Schekmanbacteria bacterium | reverse complement strand
TTTCATTTATCATAATATTGTTTCTAAAATTCAGCAAATGCTATTGACAATACATTTCCTTCATAGTATTGACAAACAATAAAAATACTCCTTTTAGATTTATAAAACAAAAAATTTTTTATTTTTATATGAAAACTGAACACGGTTTTAAAAAATCAGACGAGCAATTTTCCCTTTTCAAAAAAGGTCATATAAAAGAAAAGGGAATATCTTTCCAAAATTTATTTTTTCAAAAATTTTACAGAAATAATAAAAACATTTTTTTTATCAATAAATCAATGATTGGTTTGACCCCATTCTAATTGAAAGGAGAGATGTTATGGCTACATTACAAGAAAAACTGGCACAACAGATCCCGAAGTTGAGAGAAGAAAAAGCAGCACTATTAAAAGAACACGGCGATAAAGTCATTTCAGAAGTTACTGTTGCTCAAGCCTTCGGAGGAATGCGCGGTGTCAAAGGGCTTGTTTGCGACACCTCACTCGTTGAACCTGACAAAGGGTTGATAATCAGAGGTTATCCGATTGGAGAAATCAAAGATCGGCTTCCTGAAGAAATCTTTTATCTCCTTCTGACAGGAGAACTTCCTGATGAAGCGGCTTTGAAAGCATTGCAAAAAGACCTCACAGATAGAGCAGAAGTCCCTTCCTATGTTTGGAATGTATTGGAATCTCTCCCCAATGATGCTCATCCTATGGCGATGTTAAGCATCTTGATTCTAACTCTTGAAAAGGAATCTGTATTTAGAAAAAGATATACAGATGGTACACTAAAAAGAGAAGAATATTGGGAAGCCGCTCTGGAAGATTCACTCCAATTAATAGGAAAGCTTCCTGCCATAGCAGCAGCCATATATAGACAAAGATTCGGCAAAGGCGCCAGAATACCTTTTGACCCTCAGCTTGATTGGGGCGCAAACTACGCTCATATGCTTGGCATTGAAGACCCTGACGGAAACTTTAAAAAATTGATGAGGCTCTATATGACACTTCACAGCGACCATGAAGGCGGAAATGTAAGCGCCAATACTTGCCACACAGTTGGGTCTGCGCTTTCAGATGTTTACTATGCTGTATCGGCAGGATTGAATGGGCTTGCAGGACCACTGCACGGATTGGCAAATCAACAGTGTCTGCGCTTTGTTCTCGAAATCAAGGAAAAATACAATGGTGTTCCTTCCGATGATGATTTGAAACAGTTTGTATGGGACAGATTGAACTCAGGAAATGTAATTCCCGGCTACGGTCATGCCGTGTTGAGATGCACAGACCCACGCTTTACTGCATTCTATGAATTTGGAAAACAATACTGCAGCAATGATGAAGTTTTTCAGATTGTTGACAAATTATTCAACATCGTCCCGGGAATACTTCAAGAACATGGCAAAGCTAAGAATCCATGGCCTAATGTCGATGCTGGTTCAGGCGCATTGCTCTATCATTTTGGTCTTACAGAATTCGACTACTATACAGTTCTTTTCAGCGTTTCAAGAGCTCTTGGTATGTGCTCACAGCTCATTCTCAACAGAGCTTTAGGCACACCTATAACAAGACCAAAATCCGTTCAAACTGATTGGATTAAAAAACAGGTTCAAAGCAGTTAATTGATATAAACACCGAATATCAGGAGGCCGGAAGAGAAACCCTGTTGTAAAGAGTATCACGTTCAACAGGTTCTCTTCCGGCTTTTTTTATCAATGAAACGAGCTCTTCACGGCTTACAAATTGGCCGGTTTGAGCGCCTGCTGAATGCGTAATCTTTTCTTCCACGACTGTTCCGTCGATATCATCAGCGCCAAAGGAAAGAGAAATCTGCGCCAATTTCAGTCCTATCATTATCCAAAAAGCTTTTATATGAGGAAAATTGTCAAGCATCAGGCGGGCAATTGCAATCTCCTTTAAATCATCTATTCCCGTAGTAAAATTGAATGATTTTAATTGAGTATTTTCAGGATGGAAAGCTAAAGGTATGAATGACATAAAGCCCCCCGTGCGGTCTTGAAGCTCTCTCAATCTTATCAAATGCTCTATCTTTTCTTCCGGTTTTTCAAGGTGACCATAGAGCATTGTTGCATTGCTTTTCATTCCAATATTGTGTGCTTCCTCCATTACTTCAAGCCACTCTTCCCCGCTTGTTTTTTCTTCACAAAGCTCTCTTCTTACTCTTTCAGAAAAGATTTCTGCCCCGCCTCCCGGAAGAGAACCAAGTCCTGCTTTTTTCAATTCCAAGAGAGTATCTTTTATACTTAGTCCAGATACCGTAGAAAGATATTTTATCTCAACTGCTGTAAATGCCTGAATATGCACTGCTGGAAATTCTTTTTTAAGAGCTTCGAGCATTTCAATATAAAAATCAAAAGGCAATTCTGGATGAAGCCCTCCGACAATATGAAATTCTGTTATCCCTGTCCCCTTTGCTTCTCGTGCTTTCTCTAAAATTTCATCGAGCGTCATAGTGTAAGCGCCTTCATCGCCAATGCTTTTGCTGAAAGCACAAAACTTGCATCGATTGACACATATGTTGCTATAATTGATATGGCGATTTCTTATGAAATAAGCCAAATTGCCATTCTTTCTCTCTCTGACAATATTTGCAAGATAACCAAGGGAAAGAATATCTGTTGAGGAATATAAAGTTAGTCCGTCATTTTTTGAAAGTCGTTCTCTGTTGTAAACCTTTTCTTCTATTTCTTTCAATTCTTGTGATACTATCTTCACCTCAAACTGCCTCAGAATGAATCATTTGGAGATGAGCGGGATCGAACCGCCGACCTCCTCGTTGCGAACGAGGCGCTCTCCCAACTGAGCTACATCCCCATCTTATAACTCTATAGTAAACTCCACTGGCAAATGAATAAAATAAATTTTGAAAAATGTAAAGAAAGTACTTCTCAAATTTGTGAAGGCAGGAATTTTAGAGAAAACACAAAAATTATATTTCCACAGAAATTAGAAACTCTTTCTGATTATTTCTTTTCCGGCTTCTTTCTTTTCCAAGCACCAGTAGTTTTACCAGACCTTTCCTTCAGCCAATCTTCAAGAACACTTTCAAGCACTCTCCAACTTCTGCCAACTCTTGTAGCAGGAATCTTTCCATCCTTTGCATACCTGTAAGCAGTATGCTCATTGATCTTTAGAACCTTTGCCACTTCTTTAATGGTTAACAATTTCATAATTATCTCCCCATAAAATATTAGCTACTATAATGTATTTTAAAAAATTTTAATATTGTCAAATATAATCTATTTTTATTTAGCATAAATTCAAGAAAAACTACCCAAAACCAGATATTCTACTTTTGCTCAAAGTCCCTTCATTATAAACAAGATTTTTATTCTCATATTTAAAATCCACAAAAACGATTTCTCCAACAGCAAAGACATTCCAAAATATCATAATCACCCTTCAAGTAATGGCTGTTGTTGTGTAATACAATGAATTGCGCCAAATCCGACTATCAAATCATTGCAGTCGATTGCTACAATTTTTCTTTCAGGGAAAAAAGCACCAATAATTTCAATTGCTTCAGTATCTGTAGGTTGATTAAACACAGGCACAAGCACTGCGCTGTTTCCTATATAAAAATTGGCATAACTTGCAGGCAGGCGTTGTCCATTTATTTCAATAGGTTTTGGCATTGGAAGTTTTACGACATTTAATCTCTTCCCTTCTGCCGTTCTGTAATTTAAAAGTATTTCATAGTTTTTCTTCAAGACATTATAATTGACATCATTCTCGTCTGCTTCAAAACATGCAAGTACAGTATTTTCATTCACAAAGCGCGCAACATCATCAATATGACCATCTGTATCATCCCCATCTACTCCGCCTTCAAGCCAGATTATATCTCTAACCCCTAAATATTCCCGTAAGAAATATTCAATTTCTTCGACTTTCAACTTCTTATTCCTATTTTTGTTTAAGAGACATTGCTTTGTAGTCAGCAAGACACCTTCCCCATTGACATCTATCGAACCTCCTTCAAGCACAATATTTGGAGAATAAAGGGGAAGGTTCAATTTTTCATTCATCAGATAAGGAATATTGGTATCTTTGATAAGCTCTTCATACTTTTCACCCCATGCATTAAATTGCCATTTAACAATGGATAGGGCTTTTTCCCTCTTGTTTACTAAAAATATAGGCCCATAGTCTCTAAACCATACATCAGCATAATCGTAGATATGAAAAACAACCTGATAGAGATTTATGCCATAATCGAGGAGAGTCTTTTCAACCCTATTCTTCATCTCTTCATCTTTAACGAGAAGATTAATCTTCTCGCCATTATGTAAGGCAGAAATTATCTTAAGATAAATATTTTCAACTTCTTTAATTCTGTCAGGAAAAGTAGATTCATCATAGGGCCAAGAAAGCCATACTGCTTCATGCCTCTCCCATTCAGCAGGCATAT
>RFHX01000025.1 GCA_003695725.1 Candidatus Schekmanbacteria bacterium | reverse complement strand
GGGTATTTTCGGTAAGCTGGAAGTGCCGGGCCATGGTGTAGCGGCAACATACACCCTTGGGGTGGGTGTGATGGCGGGTTCGACTCCCGCTGGCCCGACAAAGGAAACTTCTATAAGCTCAAGAGTGAGCTGTTCTTGACAAAGAACCTTCACATATGTTAACCTACTTACAGCATGGATATTGGACGGCAATATATTACTACTGCAGAACTCGCAAGAATGCTAGGGATCAGCAGGGTTGCCGCGAGGAATAAAGTCGTCAAGCTTCTTAAAGAGGGAAAAATTTCTGCCATAGAGAAAGGAAAAGGGTACCTCATTGAGAAAAATTCTCTCCCGAGAGAGGTACAAGAAGCAATAAGAAAACGTCAAGATGAAGCAGCTAAGAAAATCACCGAACTTGGAAAAAGAACAGAACGCGATCTCAACTTTGAAAAAGAGCTGTGGAATGCTGCGGATAGGCTCCGTGGGAACATCGATGTCTCAGAATACAAACACATCGTACTTGGGCTCCTGTTTCTTAAATATATATCCGATGCCTACTACCAGAGACGGCACGAGCTGGAAAAATGGACTAGCGATCCCAAAAACAAAGACTACTACATCGAAGACCCTAAAGAGCGCATATACATCGTTAACGATAAAGATCAATACAAGAGCGCAAGTGTGTTCTATGTTCCAGAAAAAGCACGGTGGGAATATCTACAAAACCACATCACAAACCCCAATATTGGAAAATACATCGATGAGGCAATGGAGGCCATTGAAAATGAAAATCCAAGAGAATTGAGGGGGGTTCTACCAAAAATCTATACGAAGACATATCTTGAACACCACGCCCTTGCCGAACTGATCAAAATCTTCTCGAGAATAAAATTCAATCACGATATAGACAAAGAAAAAGATATCCTCGGGCGCGTGTATGAATACTTTCTCGGGCAGTTTGCCTCTGCAGAAGGAAGACGCGGAGGAGAATTTTACACGCCGCGCTGTCTTGTAAAGCTTCTTGTAGAAATACTCTCACCCCACGAGAACGCGCGCATTTTTGATCCTGCATGCGGAAGCGGAGGAATGTTCGTACAGTCAAACAACTTCCTTAAAACACATCAAAAAGATCCTACAAAAATTGCATTCTTCGGACAGGAAAGCAATCCTACAACTCTCCGACTTTGCAAAATGAACCTCGCCATTCGCGGAATCGTCGGCCAGATAGAGCTAGGAAATTCTTATTACGACGACAAGTTCCCAGATCTCCGTGCCGACTTCGTACTCGCTAATCCCCCATTCAATGCCGACTGGCAACCAGAGCGACTTTCTCGAAAAGACCCTCGCCTCCAATACGGCACCCCTCCCCCGAGAAATGCTAACTTTATGTGGATTCAACACTTCATTCATCATCTCGCACCAAATGGAATTGCTGGGTTTGTTATGGCAAACGGAGCTCTTGCAGTGGGTGGACGCGAGGGCGAAATACGGAAGAAAATTATTGAAGCTGATCTGATTGATGTAATCATCGCATGTCCCGCGAAACTCTTTTATAATGTTTCGCTCCCTGTTTCCCTCTGGTTCATCTCAAAAAACAAAGATAACGGAAGATTCCGTAAAAGAAGTGGCGAAGTGCTTTTCATCGATGCAAGAGACCTGTACCAGCAAATCTCGCGCAAACAGGCTATCCTTACCGACGAGCACATCCAGAAGATCGCCGGCACCGTCCGCGCATGGCGTGGTGAAAAAGAAGTAGAAAAGTATGAAGACATTCCCGGCTTCTGCAAAGCGGCAACGATAGAAGAAATCCGCAAGAACGGATACGTGCTCACTCCCGGAAGGTATGTAGGCATTCCGCCAGAACCAGACGACGGCGTGCCGTTTGAGGAGAAAATGAAAAAATTGACAAGCGAATTAAAGCAATATTTTGAGGAGGGTCGAAAATTGGAAAATGTAATTAATGACGCTATTGAAAGTCTAAAAATATGAAACTTCGATACGAAATAAAACCAGAGAATTTAAAAGTACTTGAAATAAAAAAGATTGCCCTTAATAAGGATAAATTTGGTGCGCTTACATTTGATAAAGCATACCCACAGTTGCACAAACTTCGCAAAATGTTAGTTGAATTTGAAGAGCTTGATTATCAAAACCTGCTTACTTCCGATGAAGTAAGGGAGGTGGACAGCATTAAGCAGCGTTTGATGAATTATATTAAGAGAATAAATGATCTAAATCCCGAAACTGACGCTTCTTTTAATAAGAATGTAAGGGATCAAATAGAAAGTGAAATTGATAGCTTTTATCGTACAGCTACGAGACAACTTAGAAGTAATCTAGTTTTCCTTAGGCAAGAAGCAGCTAGAAAAAGTCAAGATCAACAATCTTTAGCAGAAGAACAAAGGGCGGCGATGCAGGCAAGAAAACAATATGAAGAATTGCATAAACAGTTAAAGGGAGAATTGGAATTATTGCAAAAACAAAAAGGAGAGATTGAAAAAGCGCACGGCGAAATTGCTTCAAAATACCTTGCCGCTCAATTTAATAAACAGGCTAAGGAATATGAAGATGAGGCGAAAAAATGGTTGTTACTGCGCAATAGACTTTATTGGGTGCTTATATGCATTATTGGACTTAATTTTTTAGCTTACCTTTCACTTTTTATTCTGGATAAAGGTTGGAATATTGGTTTGCCGCCGCGTGAGATATTCACTGTTGAATATGGGTTAGTAAAGTTAGCTCTTTTAGCTGTCATTTCATATGGAATTGGCTTTGCTTCCAAAAATTACAATGTAAATTCTCACTTATCAGCCATAAACAAGCATCGTCGAAATGTTGCGCAAACTTTAGAAGATTTTCTTGCAACAAATCCTGATAGAAAAACAGAAATGTTGCGGCAAGCAACAGAGGCAATGTTTAGACACGTGTCTATTGGTTATATCAGACGAGAAAAGCAAAAAGATAACGGACCAATTTACGAAATCATTAATAAATTTCTCCCCAACAAAGAACAATGAGCAAATCAATTACACAACCTAAAAAATTGACAGAGAGCGAAGTTGAGACTGAATAAACTAAAAGTTAAAAATGAAAAGTGAAAAGTTACAATTAAAAAATAAAAACTGGCGGCGAGTGAAGCTGGGGGAGATTGCCGATGTGAAGACTGGAAGCACTGATGTAAAAGATGCTGTTGAACACGGCAGATATCCTTTATTCGATAGGTCAATGGAAATCAAACGAAGTAATAAGTATTTGTTCGATGATACAGCGATTATTCTTCCTGGTGAGGGCAAAGAATTTACCCCGCGTTTTTACAATGGAAAGTTTGATTTGCATCAGCGAGCATACGGAATCTTCCCACATAAGAACGCAATTGATCCGAAATATCTTTATTATGCGATACTAAAAGAGAAGGGTGTTTTTTCACAATGGGCGGTCGGAAGCACTGTTAAGTCTTTGCGTATGCCTATTATTAAATCGGTTGAGCTATCACTACCTGATTTGCAAACCCAAAAACGCATTGCTGCTATCCTCTCTGCTTTTGACAACAAGATTGAGTTAAACAATAAAATCAGCGCAACGCTTGAGCAGATAGCGCAGGCGATTTTTAAGGAGTGGTTTGTAAAATTTAAATTCCCTGGTTGGAAGAAGATAAAATTTGTTGATTCAGAATTAGGAAAAATTCCGGAGAAGTGGGAAATAATTGATCTTTATGACTATATTAAATTTGAAGGCGGATCACAACCTCCTAAAGAAATGCACATTTATGAAG
>RFHX01000024.1 GCA_003695725.1 Candidatus Schekmanbacteria bacterium | reverse complement strand
GGGTATTTTCGGTAAGCTGGAAGTGCCGGGCCATGGTGTAGCGGCAACATACACCCTTGGGGTGGGTGTGATGGCGGGTTCGACTCCCGCTGGCCCGACCAGATGCAACTTTTGAAAGCTTTTGGCAGAAAATAACTGCCTCTACGTCGTATACTTGTAGATCTCGATACTCATCTCTGGAATTTTGAAGCTGTCCCATGGCAGCTTCAGACCGGCAGTTGGCAAAAATCCTCCTCCAAACCGAACCAATTTCCCCTCTGCGTACGAGCTTTTGAAAAGATATAAACAAAAGCATATACTCTGAATATAGCAGCAATAGATGTAACAAAATGCTAAAAGCAAAGTTGGTACCCCTTCTGATGACCTAATCAGGCTAGAAGCATGAAAAATTTTATTACAAACAGCGACGCGGAAAATCTAAAGAAGCGGCTTGTCGAGCTCATCAATAAGAGTGAAGAACTTAAGTTTCTCGTTGGCTTCTTTCACTTCTCCGGGATAAGGGAGCTCTATTCTGAACTCAAACAAAATCCAAAAGTTGTTTTGAAAGTATTAGTAGGACTTAATGTTGATAGGCACAATTACCAACTGATTGAATACGCCGATAGCGATGATCAGAGCGGCAATTTATCTAACGAAGAAATCAGTCAGCGATTTTTCAGTTCATTAAAAAAGTCCATAAATACAGAGAAATCTGATACTCAAGAATTTTATGAGCAGGTTAAATTTTTCCTTAAGCTCATCAAAGATGGTCGACTTATCATCCGAAAGACATTCAAGCCAAATCACGCAAAATTATACATCTTTAAATTACAAAGCGGGCAGGTCCGCAACACGCTTTTCATAACCGGAAGCAGTAATCTCACAAGTTCTGGTCTTACAACGCAAGAGGAATTCAATGTTGAGATTAGTGACTATGGCTTTGAAAATGCCGAAAAATATTTCGATTCCCTCTGGGATGAGGCAGTTAAAATTACCGAGAATGATGCGCGGAAGAAAAGATTGATTGAGATTGTCGAGAAAGAAACTTTGGTAAAGAAAATCATTCCATTTGAAGCGTTTGTTCTAACTTTGAAAATTTATCTTGATTCATTCAAGAAAAAAGAAATCGGCCAATCACTCATAAAGACACTAGAGAAAAACGGCTACACTCTTTATAAATACCAACTGGACGCAATCCGTCAAGCGTTAGCAATCATCGAAAAGAATAACGGAGTTATTCTGGCAGATGTCGTCGGTTTAGGTAAGACCATTATTGCTTGCTCTGTGGCTAAAGAATTAAGAAAACGCGGAGTAATAATCTGCCCACCAGGCCTTAGGGGCGATCCAAGAAAAAAGAACTCCGGTTGGAATATGTACAAAGAACAATTTGGGCTTCACGATTGGGAAGTTTGGTCTTTGGGCGACTTAGAGAAATTGCAGAAATCCACAGCGAAAGATATCGAGGTTGTTATTGTTGACGAGGCACACAGGTTTAGAAATCAAGACACAAAAAATTATGAGTATCTGAAAAATATTTGTCGCGGCAAGCAAGTTATTCTTCTCACAGCAACACCATTTAATAATCGGCCGGGAGATATCCTGTCCTTGCTGAAACTATTTATTATCCCCAAAAAATCGCCTATCACATTAGAGAACAGTTTGGTTGCTAGATTTAAATCTTTCAAGGGCGCATTTGACAAACTTGGATATATCAAAAAACATTGGAACTCTACAAACGAGCAGAAGCGCAAGAAGGCGTACGATTCCTATGAAGCTTTCTTTGGAGAAAAGTTTAACGCTCCTGCTGCTTTGAAAAAAGTTAAGCAGCGCTCCAGGTATCTTGCAAAGCAAATCCGTGACGTTATAGAGCCAGTAACCATACGCCGTAACCGTTTAGATTTAGAGGAGAGCCCTTATTACAAGAAAGAAGTACAAAATCTTTCAAAAGTCGCCGATCCTAAAGAATGGTTTTTTGAGCTGACAAAAGAACAGTCGGAGCTTTATGATCAAGTAATTAATACCTATTTTGGTGATCCGGATGAGGGTGGAAAATTTAAGGGAGCAATTTACAGACCGTTTGAGTACGAAACTTCAAGAGAAAAAATCGCTGGCGAGAAACTGAATGAAAAGGAGAACTTTGAGTTTATCCAACAGCGCAACTTGTACGATTTTATGCGCCGCTTGCTCGTGAAGCGGTTCGAAAGCTCATTCGGCTCTTTTGAGCAGAGCTTAAAAAACTTTAAGCACATTACCGAATCGGTCCTGAAATTTATTGAAAAGACGGGACGCTATATTTTAGATCGCAGCTTGCTTGAGAGAATATACGACAAAGATCCAGAAGAAATCGAGCAATACTTGAAAGATTACACTGAAAAGATTAACGCCGGCCAATATCCGAAGAATCATAAAATTTACAAGCTCTCCGATTTTGAATACAGAGAAAAGTTTTTGGCCGATATCCAATCCGATTTAAACCTATTCAAAGAAATTTTAAAATCCCTTCACGATTTTGATTTGGTGAAAAATGACCCTAAAACGAAGTGCTTAATTCAAAACCTCAAATTTCAGCTCAAGAAAGATCCGAGTCGCAAGATTGTTATCTTTTCAGAATATCTTGATACCGTAAAATATCTTGAGCCACGACTGAAAAAGGTTTTTGGCAACAAATTACTGACTATTGCCGGAGACCTAACCGCACAGAAACTATCAGCACTCAACAAGAATTTTGACGCCTCTTTTCCAGAACAAGAGAATCAACACTCTATTCTGCTTTCTACAGACAAAATTTCCGAGGGCTTTAACCTGAACCGTGCTGGAATGGTTATCAATTACGATATCCCTTGGAACCCAGTGCGGGTTATCCAGCGTGTCGGCCGTATAAACAGAATCAGTAAAAAGATTTTCGACGAGCTTTATATTATAAATTTCTTCCCGACCGAACTCGGAGCTGAATTAGTACAATCGCGGGAAATCGCCAGCAACAAGATGTTCCTGATTCACAATACTTTGGGTGAAGACGCAAAGATTTTTGATCCCGATGAAGAACCGACTCCAGCAAAACTCTATAACCGAATTCAGCAAAACCCCGACAAACTAGAAGAAGTAAGTTTTTATACTAAAGCATTAAAAGAGTTTGAGAAAATTAAGAAAAGCCATCCGGACTTAATATCTCAGGTGGATAAGTTTCCTCCTCGCGTCAAAGTAGCCAAAAAAGCTAAAGAAAATGAGCTCCTGGTTTTTTTGAAAAAAGGACGGCTTTACATTCAAGGAGCAAAGTATGCTGAAAATAATAGGTACAATTTCTACCAACCTACTTTTGAAGAGGTATTTGAAAAAATATCCTGCAAGCCTCAGGAGAAGCCCCTTGAATTAAGTGGGCAGTTCTGGGGCGTTTATGAACAAATCAAAAATTTCCGGGATTATCGTATTGGACCGCCTAGTGAGCAGAGCTTAGAGCAACAGGCAATAAATAACCTAAGAGCATTTATTTATCACAGGCACGAAGAAGAGATAATTAAGGTAAAAGATTTCCTTAGGACATTGTTGGAGGATATTACCGACTATGGAACGCTTCCCGACTACACTTTGCGTCGGATTGCCAATCTTGAGTCAAGCAGCAAAGAAAAGCTCAAAAAATCCCTGAAAGAAATAGAAGCGCTTAAAGACGAGCTCGGCGAGGATTACCTGGAACGGGAAAAGGCAAGACAAAAAGAACTAGCCAAGGAAATCATCGTAGCTATTGAGAACCGAAAACTATGAGCCGACAAATTTTGCAAGACATCATAGGCAATTTTCAGGTAGAAAAGTTTACACACTTTTTTCGCACTAAATGCGACAAATTCCGTCCTCAAAGCGAAACTCTGCCGTACGATAATAATGATTTTGGGGACGGTAAAAAGCTTGGCGAAATTACTTTTGACGATGGGCGTCTTATTATTTGTTCATTTCAGGTAAAGCAACCTCTTTCTGAGCGCTCCGGCAAGAAAGCTCAATATGAACTTGGCAAAAAGATTCTTAGAGAATCTCAAGCTGACGCCGGCATTTTTATTTTTTACGACAATAAAAGAAACTTTCGCTTTAGCTTAATTTATGCCAATTACTTGGGCCGCCGCCGCAATTGGAGCAGTTTCCGCCGCTTTACCTATTTTGTAAGCCCAGAACTTACCAACAAAACTTTCCTTCAACGAATTGGCGTCGGCGATTTTTCCTCGCTTGCTAAAATAAAAGAAGCATTTTCCGTTGAAAAAGTCACCAAAGAGTTTTATGAAAAAATCGCCAACTGGTATTTCTGGGCGGTTGAAAACTGCCGCTTCCCAAAAGATGAGAA
Source organism: Candidatus Schekmanbacteria bacterium (assembly GCA_003695725.1). Classification (NCBI taxonomy): domain Bacteria; phylum Candidatus Schekmaniibacteriota; species Candidatus Schekmanbacteria bacterium. The sequence continues at coordinate 6,033 of RFHX01000024.1, read as the reverse complement.
GGAGGAAGAGAACGGTAGGAATATTGCCGTCATCCGGCTTATCACACGGATGATTTTTATTTGGTTTATGCGCGAGCGCGGTTTGGTGCCAAAAGAGCTGTTTGAAGAAGGCAAAATCAAAAGCATTCTCAAAGACACCAATCCTGAAAATTCGTCCTATTACAAAGCGATTCTGCAAAATCTGTTCTTTGCTACTTTAAGCACCAGAAAAGAAGAACGAAAATTCAGGGATGAACGCAGGTTTTATAAAGGATACAATCCCGATTTTGGTAATCAATATGTGTTCCGTTATCACGACCTATTTAAATATCCAAACAAAATAAAAGAGTATTTTGGCGATATTCCTTTTTTGAATGGAGGACTTTTTGAATGTCTGGATGATAAATATAACAGAATTTATATTGATGGATTTACTGAAACAAAGAAACATCAACCCTATGTACCCAATTTTCTATTTTTCAACAGTGAAAGAGATTTTGATTTAAACAAAGTATACGGAACAAAAAACAAGCGCTACAAAGTTCAAGGGCTTTTAAATATCCTTTCTTCCTACAACTTTACCATTGATGAAAACTCGCCTGACGATGCTGATATTGCCCTTGACCCTAAACTTTTAGGCAGAGTTTTTGAAAATCTTTTGGCAAGCTTTAATCCGGAAACATCTACCACTGCTCGCAAAGCCACAGGAAGTTATTACACTCCGCGCGAGATAGTGGATTATATGGTTATAGACTCGCTCAAAGAGTACTTCAAGACGCACCTGCCTGAAATTAAAGATTTGGATAAAAAACTTGAAACACTTTTTTCAACCGGAAGCGATGAGAACCCATTCAGCAAATCAGAATCAAAAAAGTTAGTGGAGCTGATTGAAAATGTCCGCATAGTGGATCCGGCTGTTGGCTCAGGCGCTTTCCCAATGGGTGCACTCAACAAAATGGTTTTTATCTTGGGCAAAATTGACCCGCAAAACGAGCTTTGGAAAGAAGCTCAGCTCAAGGCGGCCGAAGCCATTCCCGACCCGCAGGTACGGCGCAACACCAAAGAGCAGATTGAAGAACTTTTCCAAGGCAAAAATGCCGACTACGGCCGCAAACTCTATTTAATTCAAAAATGCATCTATGGTGTGGACATCCAGCAAATTGCCGTAGAGATTGCCAAGCTCCGTTTCTTCATCTCGCTTTTGGTGGATGAAAAAATTGATAAGAATAAAAACAATTGGGGAATTGAACCTTTGCCTAATCTTGATTTCAAAATTATGCAGGGCAATAGTTTGATTTCCGAGTTCCTGGGAATTGATTTTGACAACGGACAAGCAAAGCGAGAACAAGCAGGAAGAAGAATGCTACTTGTTGAAAAAGAAGACCGTTTAATCAAAGAGTTTGAGCAGAAGAAAATTGATTATCAAAATGAATCCGATAAGGACAATAAAGCAAGGTTAAAGAAAGAAGTTGAGGATTTAATGATAAGGATTTTTGAAACAAAAATAAAAAAGCAAAAATCCGATTATTTCCGTAGAATGGAAGAAATTGAAAGAAAATGCGCTGTTTTTCCTAACAGGAAAACCAGAGAAGAAGCTATCAAAAAAGAAAAACAAAAACTAGCTCAAACAACTGGCTTTGATTTAGAAAGAATCGAGGAACAACTCCGGGAAGTTACCAGTAAAAATAAAGCAAAACCGTTCTTCCCTTGGAAACTTTACTTTGCCGAAGTATTTGCCGAAAAAGGTGGTTTTGATATTGTGATCGCTAACCCTCCTTATATCCAACTGCAAAAGGCGGTAAATGACAAACAGCACTACGCCGACCTATACAAAGACGCCGGCTATGAAACATTTGATAGGCGAGGTGATATTTACTGCCTTTTTTACGAACTCGGCATAAAACTTTTGCGTCCCAACGGCATTTTAACTTACATTTCTTCCAATAAATGGATGCGCGCCGGCTATGGCGATAAACTTCGCCGGTTTTTTACGAAATATAACCCGCTTATTCTCATTGATTTGGGCCCTAATGTATTTGAGTCTGCCACTGTTGACACCAACATCTTAATTTTACAAAAAGCAGAAAATCAACATAACCTTTGCGCTGTTACATATAACAACAAAAGTATTCCTCTTAGCGAGGCAGTGAAAAACTGCCATATTATTAAAAATCTTTCTTCTCAAGCGTGGTTTATTGGCTCTGAAGCAGAAAGAAAATTAAAAGAAAAGATAGAACGCATCGGAAAACCACTAAAAGAATGGTATGTTAAGATTTTTTATGGCATTAAGACAGGTTTAAACGAAGCATTTATTATTACCACTCAAAAGCGTGATGAAATTCTTGCCAACTGCAAAGACGAAGAAGAACGCCGCCGCACTGAGGCGATTATCAAACCAATTTTGCGCGGCAGAGATATTAAGCGCTATTACTACGAATGGGCAGGGCTGTGGGTGATTATTATTCCTGCTGGTTGGACAGATGGAAATAGAAATGGTAAAGATCCAGAAAAGTTTATTTACAGCAGTTTCCCTTCTTTAATGAATTATTTGAGATTATTTGAAAATGAAGCTAAAAAGAGAGACGACCAAGGAGATTATTGGTGGGAACTTCGTCACTGCGCCTACTACTCCGAGTTTGAGAAGGAGAAGGTGGTATGGGCAGAAACTGACCAATCTTTGAATACAGTTATTGTCTCACCAGGAATATATTTGCAAAAAACCTGTTTCATGATTATTTCAAACCAACCAAAAATCTTAAACGGATTTTTAAATTCCAAGCTATCACAGTGGTACATAAGAAACTTAAGCTCAAATCTTGGGCAAAGAGGTATGTCATTAACCAAAGAGTCTGTAGAAAAACTCCCTCTCCCTTCCATCACTTTTACAAACAAAACTATAGTTCAGCAAATAGAATCCCTCGTTGACAAAATCATCGCCGCCAAAAAGCAAAACAAAAACGCCGATACAAGTGAGTACGAACACCAAATCGATCAGCTTGTTTATAAGCTCTACAGCCTCACGCCAGAGGAAATTGCAATAGTGGAAGGAGAAAATAAATGAAGTTTATAAATTATGACAAATATTCAAAGCATTATCACAAAAGAAATTCAAAATATTGTTCAAGACTTTGAACAATACCCAAGCAAATATCTAACTGAAGAAGATGTCCGTAGTTTTTTAGTGGCGAAATTATTGAGGTACAGCAAATTTAGTAAGCTACAAAATACGCATGATGGATCAAAATCAATCTCCGTACATACTGAGATACGATGGTATGGCAATTCTGGGAAACTAAAATACCGTTCGGATATCGTGATTATTGACGTTTCTTCTTTGAAAACAAAAGACGGAATGTTCAAAATTCCAAGTAAGGGGTACAGTTTTAGCAAACCCAAAGCAATTGTAGAAGTTAAGCTCCGTAGAGTAAATGGAGAATCGGATAACAAATTCATTTCAAAAATACAAAAAGACATCGATAAGCTTAAGGAAATTAGATACGAGATTGACGGAGGATGTCCTTGCTATTTAATCGTGCTAGATAAGAAAAAGTCTGTTCAGGAAAGAATATTCACTGATGCAAATGGAGTTAAAATTTATTATGGATATTCTTCTCAATAAATAGAGCGATTAGTTCACCTATGAAACCTTACGATCTCGCTGAAAAGGAAATTAAATGGTTGAAAACGATGTAAGGAATTGAAACTCTTGGAAAATATGAATAGCGAGATAGGGCAACAAATTATAAATCGCCTTGATTTAATTAGGGCCATTTGGAACCTACTTGTTACTGCCGCGCCCGTTGCGACCGCAATTGTAGCAGTTACCGGTTTCATTTGGAATGCAATTCAGCTAAGGCGCCAGCGAAAGATTGGATTGTCGTTAGAAATCGTTGACCGTACAGGCAACGGAATTATTAAAAACAACTCTCAAAGCGATTATGAAGTCGAGCTTAATAAATATGTCTTAGATGACGGGTCTTTTGAGAAAGGCGCAAAACAAGCAAGCGAGCTTACTATTTCTATTTTGCGATCATTGAAAGCTGGACCAGAGGAAGCAAAAAGGAAAATTTTAGAAGTTAAAGAACGCAAAGAGAAAGAGCGATTGGTGTTGCCTCAAGTTCTTGCTCCAAACGAAACAGTACAGTTTCATATTCACAACCTGATTGCTGAAAATGTCACAGTGGCATTTATCCTTCTGGAGTTCAAGCGGGACGGGGAAGTTAGTTACCAGCTGTATAGATTTGCAGGAAGGTTAAAAGGAGGGCTTATCCCTCAAGAATTACAAGATTCGTGCCAACCGTATGATCAATGGGTGAGGGTGCTTGGATTTAGAAATTAGCCCCGCAAAAAAATTTCAGGGCGAAGCCCAAGCAGGCGGGCAAAAAGGAAGGGAGTCTGGGGGAAATGAATTTTTGCCCGTCTGCTCTGCCGCGCGAAGCGCGGCATGCTGTCTAGTAGGATTGCCGCCCGCAGGGCGGCAATTATCCAGTGATCCGCTGGAAAAAGGATTGAGCTTCGTCTAGTAATTGCGCCAAGACAAAAGTTGTCTCGCTTGCTTCAGGTGAATTAACAAGACGAACGCCAAAGAGGTTTCAAATAGCAATTGAACCATTTAATGAAAATTATCCACAAGGAAAATTGAAATGATACAACTTACTAAACACATCAAAATTTTAACAATTATGATGCTGACAGAGCTACTGATACACAAACAACCCTATCATTCTCATAGTTGCAATCAACTCCCCTCTAAAGCTAGAATAAGAATATGACTTTTAAAGAAGCTGCTCTGGAAATCCTTAGAAAAGAGAAACGCCCGATGAAACCAAAAGAAATTGTTGAGCTCGCACTGCAACGTGGCATTCTTCATACAAGGGGAGAAACCCCATGGTATACTCTTTCTTCGCACTTGTACACAGACACTAAGAAGAACGGAAGCAAATCTCCTTTCGTACAGCTCGGAAAAAACTTATGGGGGCTTCGTGAGTGGAATCTAGCTGTTCTTAAGGATACAATACAAAAAGAAGAGAACCTAAAAGCGCTTGAGTGGCATAAGGCAAGATCAGAAATACAACGGTCCATCGTAGGGGATCCAATTAAGGTAGATGGTCTTACATATGCGCCCCTCAATGAAAATGGCGTAATATATCTTTTCGCTAAACTAGCATCAAAGCTTGGCTTTATCGTCGAAGCAATCCAACCAGCTTTTCCTGATGCAAAAGCAAGAAGGAGAAAAGGTAGAGGATGGGAAGATGTTTGGATCGAATTCGAATACAAAGCTTCGTCATTCAAAGCACATCGCCATGATCCGAGCGAATGCGATATTATTGTCTGCTGGGAGGACGATTGGCCAGATGCCCCAATTGAAGTATTGGAGCTCAAGAAACACTGCTAGCGCAAAAACAATAGTCAACAGTTTACTTCATCCCCTACCTTCCCCAACGATCAAAATTCCTGCAGCTCCTTGCCAGGTATCGCCGCATACCGAGCGTAAGGAATTTTCCCGCATTGCCTCGTTGAAAAAATAACCTGCGGGAAGTTTGCATCCCAAATCTCCCGTCTTCCCATCCCCTCTTTCCTTTTTCCCCTCGCTTGCCTTTTCCTTACACCTTCTCTTCCTCTTTCTCTTGCTTCTTCTTTTCCTTCTCTCTCATTCTTTTTCCTTTTTGTCCTTATCCTTGCCATTTCTCTTGCTCCTGCCAATCTCCCAGTTGCCATTGACAAAGTGGCAACTATTTGTTAAAACTGAGCAAGTTTTTTCATCTCCAAGGAGGGCACGCAATGTCGCTCATCGGCATCTTCTTCGACAGGAAGCAGCAGCACGACGACAACGCTCCCCTGCCGCTCGGCAGGGTGTGCATCTGCCTGGAAGCCCGCCACCTCGGCGAGGGCAAGTGGCAAGTTGTTGCCGCGCCAAAAGGTGCACTCGAAAAGAAAGCCACGGTCTTCATCAAAGGAACGCCGTGGCCCTATTTTACCCCTATCTCCTGGGACGGGCTCATCATGAAGGTAATCTCGGCGATGTGAACCAACACCCCGCACAGTTGCTGTGCG
>RFHX01000023.1 GCA_003695725.1 Candidatus Schekmanbacteria bacterium | reverse complement strand
CCACACATTTTACATTTAACTTATTGACAGAAACAGAATTATTTTTAAAAGTGAACATTATTAATTTATGTTCGAAAGGAGATTTGTATGGAGTGGGACAAAGAAGCATTAGATTTTTTTGACAATAATGTAATTGCAGGACCGCCACAATTAGAACTTAGAAAAATCTATACCGAAAAGATTGCAAGGCAAAGGAAAAAGTCAAAGGTTACGAAAGAAGATGTGGAGCAATGTATCAAAGACTACGAAGAATTCTTTGGGAAGGATTTTACGCAAAAGTTATGCAGTTGTATGGCTAAAGGAGAGATGCCTGAAGTACCCCCTACTCAAAAAGAAGGTGTCCCCTGTCTATATCAAATTGAAACCTGCCACTCAAAATATTTTGGGTGTCCTTCTCAAATTATAGATGTAAAAGAGCTTGTCTATCCGCTTATAGACAAATTGGAAGAATCCAAGATTACAGAAATCCTTGCAGACAAATCACATGGACCTCTCCTTTCCCATAATAAATTCACCATCTCCATATCGAGCTGTGCAAATGTATGTACAGGCGCAGAATCTAAGGATTTTGGAGTTTGGGGAGTTGAAAAACCAAAAGTCAATGATGATGTGGAATGTATAGACTGCAAACAATGTATGCACGCCTGTTGGGATTCAGCAGTTTATTTCGAAGAGGCAAAGAAACCGCAGATAAACGAAGTGCTGTGCAAACTTTGTGGCGCATGTATCAAAGCCTGTCCCACAGGCACAATCTCTTCAGAAAAGATTGGTTATCGCATCCTCGTTGGAGGGACATTCGGTAGAATGCAGACAATCGGAAAAGAAATATTCAAAATGGGTTCCAAGGAGGATATTTTTAAAACTCTCGATGCAGTGATTGAAATGATAAAGGAAAAGCAGGATAAAGAACATTTTCTGGCTCAAGTCCTGCAAAAAGCAGGAATAGAATATATAACAAGCAGAGTTTTTTAATGACCTGCAAGATTAACTATCAAAACAAATTTAAATTAATGGGAGAGACCGATGAAAGCAATTCCTTATTTTGATGAAATTCTTGATGGCATCAAACCAATGAATCCTGTTGAAATGAAAGAATACAAAGGTAATGACATTTCAGAATTTAGAAAAATCGAAACCGATATGATGACGCAGGAAATCATCTGCTACTCTGCTGACAAGATAGACAAAATTGTTACTATGAAATCTACAATTTTAGGCGGTAAACTCATTGTATGGGCAACCAATATCGTGCCATCAGACGAATACGACCTTCCTATATTTTCATCAGAGTTAGTGCAGGGAAGCCATATAAGCTTGAGAGTTGACCTTATTCCAACAGCTGACTGCGGAAGAGATATAAATTACTTAAAGAAATATGTAGAGCCAATTCAACCGCTCTGGGAGAAATATAAAGATATCGAGGGAATGTGTTTGGAAAGATATTTATGGTTTAGAGTTATGCTCTCTCCTTTCTATACCTGCGGTAAATTCAAATATGAGCAGGAAGGCATTGAAGACAAGTGCCTTGAAATTACAAAAGATTACCTAAATCTATACGTCAAGTTTTGGCAGGAAGCAGAAAAACAAAATTCCGAATATATGAAATCTCTTGTTGAGAGAAAAAGAAAGATGTTTGAGACATTGAGAGAAAATGACCCCGGTGGCGGCCCACTGAAAAAAGCTCTTGGAGAAGAAAAAGCTGAAATTATTCTTTCATTGCTCTTTTAATTTTTTCTGCTTAATAAAAGAAGGACAAAAAATGAAAACACAGATTTTTTCCTGACAAATCAATTATGAGAGGTGGAATATGCTTGATGACACATATCTAATCGATTTAAAAAAGAGGTTCATAGATACCATTGATAAATACAATGATGACGCCCCTTTTGAGACAAAGAAATGGGATTTCCTCAAAAATGAGGGATGCGCAGAAACAAATGTAAGCAGAGGAAATTTTTTCGAAAAAGCGGTGGTTTCAACTGTAAAAGCAACAGTAACTCTACCCGATAATCAACATCCAAGCACCATTCAATGGCTTGGGATTCAGACTTTCCCGTCAAATCCTCTTGTACCTGCATTGGTAGGAGTCTTTGAACATGTTTCTGAAAAGGGAGGAGAATTCTGTCCTGCTTTCTATGATGTTTATCCGGTAATTCCCTATGAAGAGGATAAGGAATATTTGAAAACCCTGATTGAAGATGCCGCAATAAAACATAACAGAGAATATAAAGAGCTTGCTGAGGGGTATAAGAAAATGTTCAGAGTAAAAGAAACGGGGATTGGAATTGGTTACGGCATCGGTGTTGCATTAGGTCCCGAAGAAACAGATTCAGAATATTACAAGTCATCAGCTGAAGCTATATTCAAAGGTTATTTTGATATTGTTGAAAAAAGAAAAAATGAAAAACCAAAGCCCGAGCATTTTGACGAGATGTTCAAACAGAGGCGTGAATGGGTTCGTTTTACTTTTATGGAAAATCGTTTTTTCTTAGGAGGACTTCAAGTAGGTGTGCCCGCAGAATGTTTTATGCTTCATATGCTTCCACCAGTGGTAAAGTTTTAAAAATTTTAAAATGGAATTTTTAAGAGGATAGGTGAATTTCTTCAACACTCTATTTCTCCTAAACAAATTTTTTCCAATTTCATTTTAAAAATATTTGTATAAATGTCATTCACCCGCCGGGCTTGCTTTACCATTAGTTTTTCATCTCTTTATCAAGATGCAGTAAATATACAGATGCATCTGTCCTCAACTATCAAATCCTTTGAAAGATGTATGTATTTAACCTTTATAATTACAAGGTAGGAATATATAAAACTAACAGTAGCTTTAAATTAGAGGTCTTTTTTATTCTTATTTTTATTATACTCCATCAGAGCTGTTTCAAGGTCTTCATAACTTCGAATAAAATCATCGAGCTCTTGACTGTGTTTTGCTTTTAAGTAATAATCGATTGCAATGAAGATGGCAGTTTCTTCTGTTTCGGCAGAAGAATATTTTAGAAGCTCTTTCAATGTTTTAGAATCTATATTTAGCTCAATTTTCATTTATTCGTAATATTATATTTTTTTTGTTAAATAAAAAAAT
>RFHX01000022.1 GCA_003695725.1 Candidatus Schekmanbacteria bacterium | reverse complement strand
GTATTAAATATATCTTATTGAAATATTTAAAGAAAATTGTTTTCGACGATTTTACGGCACTTATTTAACGGATTTCCGACAGAAAATTATTCAATTTCATACTTTGATAATTTATCACAGAAAGTCGTGCGCTTCATTTTCAGTAGATTCGCCGCCTTACTCTTATTTCCTTCCGATTCTTCCAAAGCCCATATGAGCAATTTCCTTTCAGTCATTTCAAGGATATCTGAAAAGCTCTTGCCTTCTTCTTGAATTATCGAATGCAAATTAAAGGTTTCTCTCTTCTCATTTTCAGGCAGGTGAGACAAAACAGTTTGTTTATCTATCACATTTTTGGACTTATTCAGCGTAACTAAACGCTCAGTAAAATTTTCAAGCTCTCTCACATTTCCGGGCCAATCATATTTAAATAGAGGTTCCAATGCTTCTTCTTCTACTTTCGGCAAATTAATTCTATCTCTTTGTGCATACTTCTGTAAAAAGTGCTCAAAAAGAAGGGGTATATCTTCTTTTCTTTCTCTAAGAGGTGGAAGATTTATTTTTATTACATTCAATCTGTAAAAAAGGTCTTCCCTAAATGTCCCTTTTGAAACTTTATCCTTCAAATTTTCTTTTGTTGCGGCAATTACACGGACATCTATGCTTTTAGGCGATAAACCTCCTACTCTCTCGACTTCCCTTTCCTGTAAGACACGCAGAAGTTTAACTTGCAAATCCAATGGAATATCGTCAATATCGTCAAGGAAAATCGAACCGCTATGTGCAAGCTCAAATTTGCCCTTTTTGTGTTTTATTGCTCCTGTAAAAGCGCCCTTTTCATGCCCGAATAACTCAGATTCAAGAATATTCGGGTTGAAAATAGAACAACTAACTTTTATGAAAGGAGCATTTTTTCTAATACTGTTATAATGGATAGCATTTGCTACCATCTCTTTTCCTGTACCGCTTTCACCTTCGATTAAAACAGTGCTCGTGCTATCGGCAACTGTTGCAATTAAATCATATATTTCCCGCATTGCTTTTGATTTGCCAACAAGATTACAGCAGGCATATTTTTCAATCAATCTGTCTTTCAAATATACATTTTCATCACGAAGTTTTTTGATGGATATCAATCTTTCAATAGTCAGCATCAATTCTTCTAAGTCAAAAGGTTTTTTTAGATAATCGAAAGCACCGCTCTTCATTGCTTCAATAGCCGTTTCAACAGTTGCATATGCGGTAATGATTATGAAATTTATCGCTGATGATATTTTCATTGCTTCTTTCATAAATGAAATTCCGTCCATAGAAGGGAGCCTAAGGTCGGTAATTACAATATCGGGGAGATCTTTTTTGATGCTTTCAAGGGCAACTGAAGGATTTTCAAAATCCAAAACATCAAACCCGTTATCTAAAAGATAATCTTTTATCGTTTCTCTTTTTATAGCTTCATCTTCAACTATGTATATTCTTATTCTCATTACTATCTTCTTTTAAAATTTTGATGATATTTTAATTAGCAATCGGAATGATTACGGTAAAAACTGTTTCCACATTCGGCGTGCTTCTACACTGAATTTCACCGCCAAATGCTTCAACTATCCCCTTTGTTATGGAAAGGCCTAATCCTGTCCCCTTTCCTACTTCCTTAGTTGTATAAAAAGGTTCATATATCTTGTCAATATCTTCTTTTGCGATGCCAATACCGTTGTCGATAACTTCTAAAATAAGATTCCCCTTATCTTTTGATATTTTTAAAATAATTTTACCATTCTCCTTATTTTCAAGACTATCAATACTGTTTAAGAGAAGATTCATCAAAACCTGCTGAATCTTTGATGAATCAATCTTTATGATTTCTCCATCGAGACTATTTTCTATTATCAACTTGATATTTTTTTCTTTGAGCTTGAAAGTCAATATTTCAGTGGATGAAGAAATCAAAGTATTTATATTGACCTCTCTCAATGAAATTGGTCTTTCACTTGAAAAATCGAGCAATCCCTTAACAATCTTTTCAATTCTTTTCAATCCCTCAAAAGACATTCGCAAATATTTTTTCTTTTTGTCAGATTCTTCAATATCCTTATCAAGCAGTTTAATGCAATCCTGTATTCCATCAAGGGGATTGTTTATCTCATGGGCTATTCCGGCGGCAACTCTACCTAATGAAGAATACTTTTCTTGAGAAGCCATAATTCTCTGAGCATGTTCAAGCTCATTCATTGATTTCTTTAATCTTTCCATCAGCTCATTAAATTCTCGTGTTAATTCTCCAACCTCATCGGCTGATTCAATAGGTAATTCTTTAAATTCATCAGGAGAACTTATTTCTTTTATACTGTTCGTAAGTTTCTTCAGTGGATTAGTCAGTCTGAGAAAGACAAAGTTTATCACTACAATAGAAAGGCACATCGAAATCAATGCAAAAAGAATGATTCTTTTATAGTGCTCAAAGATTATCCCTTTTATAAATTTGAGAGAAAATCCTACCTTTAGAGTCCCCCACCTTTTTCCTGCAATAGACAAAGGAGTTGAAATATCAAGAATCTTCTCTCCTGTAATTTCATCTTTATAAACCTGTTCAAGTGTCTTGTTTGAAATAAAGGAACGATAGGAAATTGTATCTATCAGTTTTTTCCCAAATTCTTTCAAATTACTGCTTACAAGCACATGATTGCTTTCATCGAGAATATACGCATAACGGATATGAAGCTCTTTTCTTTCCATTATCTCTTCTATATAATTATCAAGCAACCCTCCTTCTTCGACCAATCCAAGCTCCTGATAAAGCATCGTATTTATGCAGGCGGCAGACATTGTTTCGACAAGTATTCTTCCGTTTTCTTTGACCTTCGAAATTAGAAGATTTCTATGTTCAACAATCTCAAAATATCCGATTATACAGACAAGGCAGAATATAATCAATGATGTCCATAACAGAAACTGTGTTTTCAAGCTCTTGATTTGAAACATTGTCTAATCTTTAGCAAAAATATTTTTTGGATGGCATGATTCTCCGCACTTTGCAGGAATATCTCTTATCATTTTGAGAATCACTTTATAATCATCATTAGATGCTTCTATAAAACCGTATTTGAACTCATCATCCCAATCCTTAACAATATCCTTGAACTCCGGCTTTTCAGGGTCAACGGCAAGAAGCGCTTTTTTTAAAGCGCTTACCATTTTAGGATCGGCATCTTTGCTTACCACTATCGGAACCGATGGAATAGGTTCTGATTTTGCGATTACTTTTAACCCTTTGGCAAGAAAACTTTTTGCCGCAACATCCTTTAAAGCTCCGGCAAAATACTTGCCTTTTAACACTCCTACTGCGACAGCATCATGATGCTTCAAGTTTACATATTTCAAATCCTCGAGATTTATTCCGTTCTTCCAAAGAAGGTAGCGGGGATAAAGATTTCCAGATGTTGATTTTATTGAAGCAAATGCAAATGTTTTGCCTATTAGGTCTTTAAGACTTGTTATCTCATTATCCTTTCTTGTAACTATATAGCTCTGGTAATATCCCTTGCCATTTTCGTTTTTGCTTCTAAGTATTGCTCTCGCGCCAAATTTAACAAAAGATTCAGAAAATGTTACACCTCCTAAAGATGCAACCTGAGTTATATTGTAATGCAGGTTATTGACCGCTTCTTCATATGTAGAACCAAGTTTAAGCTTGAATATGTAAGGAGTCTTTTCTGAAAGGTAATCCATTACGGGCTGATATCTTTTATACATCAGGACAGGATTGTATCGTGAAATTACACCAAAATATATGATTTCTTTTTCTTGTTCTACTTTATTCTGCAAAAGGGAAGGCATCTCTTTATTATCAGATACTTGAAGACCATCATCGCAAGCTATAAAAAGACTTACGACTAAAATAACTACTAAAGATAAGAGTAAAAATAGAATATTTTTTTTGCGGCGCATTTACTACATCACCTTTCAAGTGCAAAGAATCGTTTCTCTTATACAGCTTTAAAATTATCTGTCAAAACTTTTTACAAAGGAAGACTTGTCAAATACTCAATCTCACTTAACAACTCATTTATTCCTGACTACTATAAGAATTGTTTAGGTAAGGTAAATTTTATTAATAGTCATCTTGTTCTGATGTAAAGACTTACACCATCAAATTCAAAAAATGATGCAGTAATTCTTCGAAATATATAGGAAACGAAGCAAATGGTTATAAAAAGATTTTCGGTAGAAGAAAAAAACGCTGAGAGCTTGTTGTCAAAACAATGGTAGATTAATTGATTTAGAGCGAACAAATGAAAATTTTTTCTTATTTTGATTATAACAGCTGAAGCTGAGATTTGAATTCGAGCTCTCTGAATATCTTTGTCAACCCTTCTTTGTCTGGTTCCTCTTTCTTCAAATCGTCGATATCATAATCAAGGGGAGCATCACAATCAAGAGTAACAAGATTTTTGCTTAAAAGAGCATCGTCATAATGGTCTCTTAGTCTTTCCTTCAACTTTTTATTTTTGACCGAATCAATATTCTGCAAAAGATTGTCGAGGCTTCCATATTCACATATCAACTTAGCAGCCGTCTTAGGTCCTATTCCGGGCACTCCCGGAATATTATCAGAAGTATCTCCCATAAGAGCCATTACATCTCTCACTTTCTCCGGAGGCACACCAAATTTTTTTTCAACTGCATCTTTATCATACCAACGGTCTCTCATTGGGTCATACATCTTAATTTTATCATTTATAATTTGCATCAAATCTTTGTCTGCGCTAACTATCACTACATCATATCCCGCGGCTTCCGCTCTTTTTGCCGCCGTTGCTATCAAATCATCTGCTTCATATCCTGCTTTTTCTAAAATTTTGATATTCATCAATTCTACTATCTTCTTTATATATGGAATTTGAGGAATCAATTCGTCGGGCATTTCGGCTCGATTTGCCTTATATTCTTCATATTCTTCATGCCTAAAGGTTTCTTCCTTTCTGTCAAAGGCAACAGCTAAATTCTTTGGATTCATTTCATTGATGAATTTTTTCAGCATATTGACAAAGGAAAGAATCGCATTTGTAGGGAGTCCTGAAGAATTTGAAAGATGCGGCATTGCAAAAAATCCGCGATATATATAGGCGGTCCCATCGACAAGATATAAAGTCTTAGATTGTTCCATAGGCACTATAATCGTCTAACTATTTTTTTTCAGTCCTTTCAATATGCTGTCTCAATTTATAAATCGTTTTCGGCGCAATATAGCCGCGGACAAGAGAAAGCGGATATATCAAGGAGTTAGGTCCTACGATAGTTCCCGGATTCAGGACTGCATTACAACCTGTTTCGGAAAAATCTCCTAACAATGCTCCGAATTTTCTCAATCCTGTATCAATCTTTTCTCCATTGAAATCCACTACAACCATCTTATTTTCAGTCATCTTGAAATTTGACAATATTGTCCCTGCGCCAAGATTTACCTTTTGACCGAGAATACTGTCTCCAAGATAATTGAAATGTGGCGCATGAGCGCCTTCAAGCATAATCGAGTGCTTCAACTCAGTTGCATGTCCTACCACACAATTGTCAGCCACTATTACATTGCCCCTAAAATATGCCCCCTGTCTTATTTCTACATTTCTTCCTATGATTGCAGGCTCTCTGATCATTACTCCCGGCTCGATCGTAGTGCCCTCGCCAATGAATATTCTTTCACCCTTCAAAACGACTCCATCTGGAATTTCAATTTCAATTTTATAGGTTTTAAATTTTTCAAAAAAAGATTTCAGTTCTTTAAGAGGAGTCCAAACAGGCTCATTATCAGGAAAAATTGGTTTCAAAAAATTAGGAATATTAGTAAAAAAATATTTAAGCAAAAGTTCTTCAGGAAAATGGTCCTTATTCATCTATGCCACCGTTACCGATTTAGCGAGAGACCTTGGCTTATCTACATTTCTCTTCAATGCTGTTGCCGTATAATATGCAAAAAGTTGTCCTGCCACCAACTCTATAAGGGGTGAAATAAGCTCAGGCGCTTCAGGGATGCATATACTTTCGTCGAATAACTCTAGTGGAGCGCCAAAGTGTATCCCTATGACTTTTCCCTTTCTTGCGCGTATTTCCTCGACTCCGCTCAAGGTAAGTTCATAAATCGTTTCTTCTTTCTTTGGCGGAACAAAAACAAGACTATTCATTGATTCATCTATAAGCGAGATTGTTCCATGCTTCATAAAACCGCCCGGCATCCCTTCTGCATGAAGATATGTTACTTCCTTCATTTTAAGCGCAGCTTCAAGAGCAACAGGATAGTATATTCCTCTACCTAAATAGAGCCAATTATGGACATTGGCATTTGCATAAGCTATATTGCGTATTATTCCCTGATATTCATTTAGAAGGCGTTCAATGGAGGGAGAAGTTTCATTCATAGTTTTTTCGAATTCTTTGGCTTCTCTGCCATTTTTTCCCCTTTCCTTAATAGCATATTCAATTGCGGTCCTCATCAATAACACAATCTGGGCAAGCGCCGCCTTTGTACTCAAAACACATATCTCTGGCCCTGAGCCTTGCATTATGGCAAAATCAACTTCTCTAGACATCGATGAGCCAATAACATTTACAATTGCCGCTGTTTGAGCCCCCCTCTCTTTCGCAAATCTCAAAGCACGAAGAGTATCATATGTCTCGCCTGATTGGGAAATGGCAATTACAACACTCTTATCTGTTACGCTTGCCACATTTTCGAATTCATCTGACGATATAACCGGTATATACCTGCCGCAAATTTTGGAAAAATAATATTGGGCTATCAAACCTACATAGTATGTAGTGCCAATACCAATAAAATATGAGATATCCGAATTATGAATCATTTCAGCCAATCTTTGTATCTCATCTCTGCTTATTTTCATTGCATTTAAGACTGTATTTGGCTGTTCATATATCTCCTTTAGCATAAAGTGGGGATAACCGCCTTTCTTAGCCATCTCTGCGTCCCACTCAATCTTTTTTATCTCGCGGGAAACCTCTGTACAGGTGTGCATATCTTTTATTACATACGAATCATTGTTGACTATTGCATATTCGCCATTGTTTAAAAAGACTATGTTCTTAGTAAAATCAATAAATGCATTTACATCGGAGCCAACAAACATTTCACTATCGCCAATGCCTATGACAAGAGGGCTTTCATTCTTTGCGCAATAGATTGTCCCTTTATCACAGCTTGTTATCAGCGCAAATGCATATGTGCCTTTTAATTTGCGAAGCGCCGCAACAACGGCGTTTTCCACTGACTTGCTTTCCTTGTAGTACTCCTCTACAAGATGTGGAATTACTTCAGTATCTGTCTCTGAAGTAAACTTATGCCCCTTCTTCTCCAACTCTTTTCTAATCTCTTTGTAATTTGAGACTATACCATTATGGACGACTGTAAAGTCGGATGTGCATCCTGTATGAGGGTGACTGTTTTCTTTCGAAACTCCTCCATGTGTAGCCCAGCGAGTATGGGCAATGCCAAGATTTCCATTCATTCCCACAAGCTGCTCTTTTTTATTGACTTCCTCAACAGTGCCAATATTCTTTCTTACTACAATTCCATTTTGTCCAGACACTGCCATACCGCAGGAATCATATCCCCGATATTCGAGATTCTTTATTGAATGCAGAAGTTTCGCTGCAATATCACTTTTCCCTGCTATTGCACTTATGCCGCACATATTATTGGACTGCCTTCATTTTCTTTTTAATCAGCATTTTGAAACAAGATGTTATAAATCGCCGTTATGTATAGACCCTTTATGTTTTAACTTTGCTTTGTGTGGTATTATCATACCCGGCAGAATTGTATTGCTTGCACCTATGATAGAATTGTCTCCTACAAAAGCTCCCAACTTCTCAAGTTTGCTGTCAATCTTCTTCCCCTTAATTTCTGTCTTGATTGTTTGTCTGTCAATATCACGATTGACTGTTACAACATTTGGACCTATATCAACACCTTCGCCTATTACACTATCGCCAATAAATGACAATCTTCCTATAGCAGCTCGTTCAAAAATTATGCTGTTTTTGATTTCAACACCAAATCCCACTACACTTTTTGCTCCGAGAGATGTATATTCTCTGATGAGTGAATTATTACCAACAAAACATCCCTCCCCTAAGTAGCATGGGCCTATTATTGTTGCACCTGCTTTGATAATAACATTGTCTTCTACCACTACAGGACCTTTTATTGTCACATTCTCCTCTATATGCGCTGAAGGTGAAATGCTTGTTTTTTTAATTTTTTTCATCTGTATCTTATTTGCATCGATTATATTCCATGGGTATCCAATATCAATCCAATCATCTTCATAAATCGATGCATGCAAGCCATTTGTTTTTATGAGAGAATCAAAGGCTTTTTCTATGTCGCATTTTGCTGCATTCAGAAGCTCAAAGAAACTTACAGGCAAAACGAAAACACCTGCAAGAATATAATTCCCAAATTTTTCATGCTCCGGTTTTTCAATAATCTTAGTTATCTGCACCTCTTCGTTCATATATATATTTCCATATTGTCCCGGTGCAGGAGGAATGCATATGGTAGCGATTGCGCCTTTGAGAGAATTAAAGGACATCAATGTAGTCAAAAAAATATTTGAGGAAAAAACAACATCGCCATAAACGAGCAAAAAATATCCGCCTTCTGAAAAGCGGTCTGCTGAAGACATCAAAGCACCGCCAATATTCTTTGGCGGTTTCTGTTCAACATAAGTTATGGAAACTCCAAGTTTCTCTCCGCTTTCAAAATATTCTTTTATCTTTTCTCCTTTATGGTCAACAACAATGCAACAATCGGCAATGCCTGCATCCTTTAATCCAAGAATTGTATATTCAAGGACAGGTTTTCCGCATATATTTATCATTGTCTTTGAACGAGTTTCTGTTATTGGATTTAAGTTGCTTCCTCTTCCACCTGCAAGTATAACGGCTTTCATAAACTTTCCTCCCCCAACGGAGTTTTATTATCTATATATGAAAAATAACGCAGGGCAGTCAATCTTGTCAACGAATGATTTAAAGAATTTTGACTGCTGATTTTACCAGTTGATTTACTTTTCCAATATCTCTCTTTTAATCCTTTTCTGGCTCTTTACATAATGGAAAATATTCAATGAAGTTTAAAAAAATGCAGAAAATTTACTATTCGAACTCTTCATTATGTTAAAATGAAACAATAAAATTTTTAGAGACAATGGAAAATTTTTTAAACGAAAAGGAAGGTTTTTTATACTCTCATATAAGAGCCACATTTCAATTTTTTTTCATTCTAATCATTACAGTCATAACAGCTTGTGCGCCATCACTCGACAAACAGCGAATGGCTATGAAAAACACGATGGCAGCATATATGAATACGCCTTATCGTTATGGCGGCACATCTAAATCAGGAATCGATTGTTCAGCTTTTGCCCAAAGAGTATATGCAAGTGCAGGAATAAAAATTCCCCGAACAGTAGCTGAACAATTCTCAGTGGGAAGAAAAGTGGAAGATGATGAATATCTTTTTGGAGACCTCCTTTTTTTCGATACGACTATAAAAGAGAGCAGCTGCTGTTGTTTCTTCTTTCCATTTAGCCTCTTCTTCGGACATAGGAAGCCGTCAAAACCAACTCATGTAGGAATATATACTTCAGGCGGTAAATTTGTTCATGCATCAACGAGCAGAGGAGTTACCACTGACAGCATCAACAGTTCTTACTGGAAGCGAAGGTTTTTAGGAGCAAGGCGAATTTTAAAGGAGCGTTGACACAGATTCTCTGCCAAAAAACTCATAAGCTTTATTCAACAGATAATCTGTTGTTCGAGGTTTAAGTTTATTATGAAGCTTTATAATCACCTTCAACCCTGACTCTGTCATAACTCTGAAAAAGATTTGGCACCGTCCTTCTTTTTCCTCTTCTACAACTTTACGAAATTCTCTTAGAGCTTCTTCCTTCAGCGAAGATTTGTCAATATCAATAAACATTTTCCCTGTAAATTCTTCCCTCGCCATATCGATTGGTACAATCTTTTCTGCTACAAGCTTCAATTCTTCATTTCGCTTTTGCACCTTCGACTCTAAAAAGATAAGGTTGTCTTCTTTCAAAATTTCTTTAATCTCTGAAAATAAGTTTGGGAAAACTGTAACATCGGCAATTCCATTGAAGTTTTCGATTTCTAAAAATGCCATCATCTCACCCTTTTTTGTTTTGCGCGTTTTAAGTGAACGAATGGCACCTCCAAAATGAACAATGTCTCCCTCTTTCAAAATCCTCTGGCAATTTGCTTCTTTCTGATATAGCTCCTCACTATCACCATTTTCAGACATATCCCCATTGTCATTGAATTCATTGGAAAAAATGGACAAATCACAGTCACTATATGTTTCGAGCAAACTCTTATACTTGTCGAGGGGATGCCCTGTATAATAGACTCCTAAAATATCTTTTTCCATTTTTAATCTCTCATTTTCGCTCCATTCTTCAACATCAGGAAGTTTCTGAAATATGACTGATGATGGACTATTCATATTGCCAAAAAGATTTTCCTGTCCTGACAAAATCTCATCCTTGCGCTTTTGAGATTCTGAAATAATATAATCAAGCCCCTCATATATGCTTCTTCTCGATGCACCTAAAGAGTCAAGTGCGCCGCATAAAGTTAGGCTTTCTAAAACCCGCTTATTGGCAGTCCTTAAATCGATACGCTCGCAAAAGTCAAAAATAGATTTAAAAGGGCCGTCTTTTTCTCTGCTTTCAATAATTGATTTTATTGCCTGAAGCCCAACATTTTTGATACCTGCCAAGCCATAGCGAATTGCGTTGCCTTCGATGGTAAACTCAGCACTGCTTTTATTTACATCAGGAGGAAGAAGTTTTATTCCCATATCTTTACATTCAGAAACATCTACCGGAAGTTTTTTGTTATCAAACATATCACAGCTCAACAGTGCAGCCATAAACTCCTCAGGATAATAACATTTAAGGTATGCAGTCCTATAAGTTATCAAGGCATATGCAGTGCTGTGAGATTTATTGAATCCATATCCTGCAAATTTCTCAATAAGGTCAAATATATTCCCTGCAACATTTTCATCGATGCCGTTTTTCACTGCCCCTTCAACAAACTTTTTCTTCTGCGCAGCCATAATCTCGGGCTTTTTCTTACCCATCGCTTTTCTCAAAATATCGGCTTCGGCAAGAGAATATCCGCTTAAGGCATTGGAAATCTGCATTACTTGCTCTTGATAAAGAATTACTCCATAAGTTTCCTTAAGAATATCTTCCAAGAGAGGATGCTCATAATGAGGTTTCTTCTTGCCGTGCTTAACCTCCACATACTCTACATCCATTGCATTTTCAAGAGGGCCCGGACGATAAAGAGCCAACAGCGCTACAAGGTCTTCAAAGGCGGTAGGTTTCATTCGTTGAAGAAGACTCTTCATTCCTGTGCTGATTATCTGAAATATTCCAACTGTATATCCTTTCCATAAAAATTCGTAAACATTCCTGTCATCAAGGGGAATCTCATTCAGGTCAATCTCTATTCCTCGATTTTCCTTGATCAATTTCAAGGTTTTATCTATTACCGTAAGGGTTTTAAGACCTAAAAAGTCGAATTTCAGAAGTCCCGTTAGCGGAACATCTTCCATTGGATATTGCGTTGTAATAACTTTCTGAGCTTTTGGATCATCTTTGTTTTCAGAACTTATCGTAATCGGTATAAAGTTGACAAGCGGTTCAGGAGATACAACTACACCTGCTGCATGAATCCCTTCCTGTCTGCTAAGTCCTTCAAGCACCTTGGCTGTTTCAAATAGCTCTTTTATTTCTTTTTTCTCTTCTATCAGCACATTTAGACGGGGCTCCAATTCCAATGCCTTATCCAGAGTCATCCCAACTGAATTTGGAATGAGTTTTGCAATCATATCCACTTCAGAAAGCGGCAGTCCCATCACTCTTCCTACATCCCTTATAACTGCCCGTGCCTTCATCGAGCCAAAGGTAATTATCAACCCCACATTTTCTTCGCCATATTTTTTCCGTACATAGTCAATGACCTGCTCTCTTTTTTCCTGACAAAAATCTACATCTATATCCGGCATACTCTTTCTTTCAGGATTTAGAAATCTCTCAAAGAAAAGTTTATACCTGATGGGGTCAATTTCGGTGATTCCAAGCACATATGCTACCAGACTGCCTGCGGCTGAACCTCTGCCAGGACCAACAGGAATCTCATTTTCTTTTGCATAATTTATAAAATCCCAAACTATCAGGAAATATCCCTCGAACCCCTGCTTTTCGATGATATCCAATTCCATCTTCAAGCGGTCATAATACTGCCTTTCTTTGTTTTTTCGTTCCCTTTCATCATCGATATTCGACAAAATCTTTTCCAGACGCTTTGCAAGACCATCATAGGCAAGTTTTTCGAGATATTTTTTTAAAGTCATTCCTTTTGGAGGAGTATAAGTGGGCAGATATGTTTTGGAAAAATCGAATTCAATATTGCACTTTTCTGCAATAGCCAGAGTATTTTCTATTGCTTCAGGGCAAAAATCGAAAGCCGATTTCATTTCTTCTGGCGACTTGAAATAGAATTCTCCTGTTTCGAAACGAAATCTCTTCTCATCATTTAAGGTGCTTTTTGTACCGACACAAAGCAAAGCTTCATGCGCATTGGCGTGCTCTTTTTTCAAATAATGGCAATCATTCGTGGCAACAATCGGTATGGAATGCTTTTTGGCAAGCTCAATCAAAAGTTTATTTGCCCTTTCCTGCTCAGCAAGACCATTGTCCTGAATCTCGACATAAAAATTATCTTTCCCAAATATATCATTAAAAAACAACAGTTTCTCTTCTGCTTCTTTATGTCTTTCATTAAGTAAATAATAAGGTATTTCACCTTGAAGACAGGCAGACATTCCTATTAGTCCTTCAGAATATTTTTTCAAAATTTCGTCATCGATGCGTGGTTTATAGTAAAAACCTTCGATGAAACCAGCAGATACCAATTTTATCAGATTGTGATAACCATCAATATTTTTTGCAAGAAGAATAAGATGGTAGTACTTGATATCACTTTTACCTGAACTTTTTTTAAATCTACTTTCAGGCGCAACATAAACCTCGCATCCAATAATTGGCTTTATGCCTTCCTCTTTGCATATGCGATAAAAAGTCATAGCGCCATACATATTTCCATGGTCAGTTATAGCGACAGCAGGCATATTCATCGAAAGTGCATACTTAGCCATTTCTCTCGGCTTTATAGCCCCATCGAGAAGACTGTATTGGGTATGATTGTGCAAATGAATGAAATCTGCATAACTCATAATCTAACTCACTTTATCCCTTCACAAAAAAACTAAATCTTCCTCTTGGATTCCTCCCAAAGGTTGTCCATCTCTTCGAGAGTCATATTCTCAATTTTCTTTCCTCTCTCTTTTGCCTTCTCTTCAATGAATCTAAAACGTTTCACAAATTTAAGACAGGTCTTTTTCAATGCTTCTTCAGGATGAAGTTTATAAAAGCGGCATACATTGACCAAGCTAAATAGTATGTCTCCAATCTCATCCTCTAACTCTCCTTTACTGCCTGATTTCATTGCTTTTTTAAATTCCGATAATTCTTCATCAAGTTTGTCCATTGCACCTTCAACGCTATCCCAATCAAAACCTACACGAGCAGCCCTCTTCTGCAATGTATAAGCATAAAGAAGAGCAGGCAAAGATTTTGGAATGCTCGACAGAATAGATTTGTTATTCTTATTATTCCCCTCTTGTCTCTTTATTTCTTCCCAATTTGAAAGGACCTCCTTAGCAGAATCGACTTTTTTCTCATCAAATACATGGGGATGGCGCCTTATCAATTTTTCATTCAAATATTGAAGAACATCTTTTATCGTAAACTTTCCTTCTTCTTCTGCAATCTGCGCATGAAAGACTGTCTGAAGAAGGAGGTCGCCAAGCTCTTCCTTAAGTTTATTCGCTTCACCGTTGTCTATGGCTTCCAAAACCTCATACGCTTCCTCAATCAAATAGGGCTTCAAGGATTCACGAGTCTGCTCTCTATCCCAGGGACAACCATCAGGTGCTCGCAGACGCTTCATTATCTCTACAGTTTTTTCAAATTCAGTATCTAATTTCTTCATTTTTAACGGTCTTCTCTTTTTATAAGGGCAATCAAAAATATAGAAGTTTTTTAAGGATATTTAAGTTAGGATACTAACTAATGCGTTCCATTTCCATAAAAAAATTATAACCTATTGAAAAGACGATTTTTATAGTTTCAAATTTTCATACTTTCTACTTGATGCTTATTTGCCATCATATTTTTTTCGTTGAACATTCTGCTTTTTCATCACCTAATAGAACAATATACCTGACTCCAATATCTTTTTTTAATTATTCTCGAGCAAAACTTCAAAACTTAGAATTATAAATTCTTTCTAATAAACCCAATTTGGTCAATCCCAACGGTGTCATTAGATGAGTAATTCTATTTCAAAGATAAGAAAAAAAATCAAAAACTGTAAGGATTTTAAAATTTATAAGACAAAGTAATAAAAAAGAAATGGCGGGAAAAATTTGAATTATGATGAAAATCAATTAGTATAGAAAAATCAATCTAATTGAAAGGAGAAGATTATGAAAGAAAAATCAAAAAATTTAAGCATATTGATAGCATTATTGTTTTTTGTAATGCTTCTCAATGTAACCTTCGCAGATGAAAAAACTGAAATGCTTAAATATGGAGAAAAACTCTGGGGAGATAAAAGCTTGAGCACTATCGGTGTTTCCTGCGCAACTTGTCATCCAAATGGAAGTGGACTGTCTTCCGACCCATATCCAAGATATATCAATATGGCAAAGAAAACGCTTACTCTCGAAGGTATAATCAACTTCTGTATGGAAAATCCAATGAAGAGTAAGCCTCTTGCATCAGATTCCAAAGAAATGCAGGGATTGAAGGCTTATGTACTTGCCCATTCAAAAGCATCATCTGCTCCTTCTGCTCAACCATGTGGAATGAATCCTTGTTCAATGAAAAATCCATGCGGGAAAAACCCGTGCGATAAAAATCCTTGTTCAGCAAAAAACCCGTGCGGGAAAAATCCCTGTATGAAAAATCCGTGCACAGCTAAGAATCCATGTGGGGAAAATCCATGCAGTTACAACCCTTGCGCCAAGAATCCTTGCACGATGAAAAATCCATGTACAAAAAATCCCTGTGCCAAAAATCCGTGTACAGCAAAGAACCCATGCACCAAAAACCCCTGTGGAGTCAATCCGTGCGCAATGAAAAATCCTTGTGGGAAGTGAAAAGATTTTTCACAACAATTCTTTTTCTCTTTATCAGCGCTTCTCCCCTGTCAGCATTATCAGACAGGGGAGAAATCTCATTAACTGACTATTGGATTCGTCCAATTCCAACATCATCAAATCTATTCAACAAAGGGCTAACAAAGGGAAAAGAAAGTAATTTTATTTCAACACCAGAAAATTGTGGAATATGCCACAAACAACAATATGAAGATTGGAAATTCACCCGCCATAGTAAATCAACCGGCGCAGGATTAACCGGACAATTGATGCCTTTAGCCAATCCAGCGGAAGCGCTCTCCTGCTATTTTTGCCATGCTCCCTCTATTGAACAAAATGAAAATGTTTCGGCTAAGAATGTATCTGGCTCCTACTCAAATAATCCTTCTTTCAATCCAAAACTTAGAAAAACAGGTGTTTCCTGTTTCGTATGCCATATGAGAGAAGGAAAAATCTATGGACCTAAAATTTCAGAAAACCTGCAAACAGAAACACCAATAGACAAAAATCTATTATTTGGGCACAAATTTATAGAGAAGAATTTTTTTGAAGATGCTCGATTTTGTGCCGCCTGTCATCAACTCGAAAAGGGATATAAATTGAACGGGAAAATTCTGGTAAACACTTACAACGAATGGAAGGAAAGCATTTATGGAAAAGCCAATATCATATGCCAAAAGTGCCATATGCCCGGTCGAAAGCATCTTTTCAAAGGAATTCATGACAAAGAAACAACATTAAAAGGACTTTCATTGGAACTCAAAAAAATTGAAGAAGCAGAAAAATTCAAAATAAAACTCATAATAACCAATTCCGGAGTAGGACATTATTTCCCCACATATGTAACTCCTCTCGTTGTTGTAAAGGCTTATATAATCGATGAGAAAGGAAAAATCATAGACAAGACCTTAAAGGAAGCATTCATAGGAAGAATGGTTAGCTTAGATCTTAATCGAGAATTATATGATACAAGGATTGCACCCGGAAAAAGTTTTGAATTTCCCTATGAAGCAGACAAACAGCTTTTAGGACAAAATAAAATAGTGATCGAAGTAAAGGTTTATCCAGATATGTTTTATAATGCTTTTTACCGCTCACTTCTCAAGAATGGAAGATACAGTGATAAAAATGCCATCTTATCTGCATTGAAATCGACTGAAGAATCTCCATATCTGCTTTGGAAACAAAATTTACCTTAAATATTTTCAAAACATTTTATATAATAATTTTGTCTTTAAATAATT
>RFHX01000021.1 GCA_003695725.1 Candidatus Schekmanbacteria bacterium | reverse complement strand
GGTATACTTCCTGTGCATATTCAATGTCTTGACTATGCCGCACATATTGAATAGTTATTGAAAAAGAGGATATATAAGTAAAAATAATAAGATTTTATTTATGACTTATATGATAAAAATAGACAGAAGCAATAAGGTGCTCATTTCTTCATTGTGCGCTCTTATAATAGGTGTGTTGATTTTGTGCGCTTTTTTGATTTTTGAATTATACAATTCACCATCATCGAGTGAATACTTTGCTGTTTTAAATCTCTCTTTTATCACAGTAATTTTGGTTTTAGCTCTAATCTTTTTTTTCCTTTTTGCAGGGATTATATTTGACCTTTCTATTCCTTTTAGCTGTCGCTTGCGAAGCATTTATTTGAAACTGCTCTTTCCTGTATTGATTAGCTGTGGAAAGATTTTTAAAGTTTCTCAGGAGAGACTTGAGCAGGCGCTTATAGAGATTAACAATAAATTAGTTGTATTGAAGGGTAAAAAGGTGCCACCAGAAAAACTTCTTCTGCTTGTCCCTCATTGCCTCCAAAGGTCAGAGTGCAATGTTAAGCTCTCGAGGAATCTTGACAACTGTATTAGATGCGGAAGTTGTGTATTAAATAAACTGATTGATTCAGATATGAGTAAAAAGATTAGAGTAGCAATGGCGAGAGGAGGCACTGAAGCGAGGAATATTATTGCCGAAGAAAAACCTGAAGCAGTAGTTGCTGTTGCATGTGAAAGAGACCTTATTTCAGGAATAATTGACAGCTATCCAATTTCTGTTTATGGAATTGTGAATGACAGGCCTTTTGGCTATTGCAAAGATACTTGTATAGAAGTAAAGAGTATAGAGGAAGGAATTGGAGTTTTTTTAAACTGATTTCTTCAAACTTTTTAGAGGAAGATATTAATGTCTGTGTTAGAGATTGTAAAATATCCATCAAGGATTTTGAGGACAGAGTCAACACCCATAGAGAATATAGATGGAGAAATAGCCAAGCTTGTTGATGATATGCTTGAGACTATGTACGATGCCCCCGGAATAGGGCTTGCCGCACCGCAGGTTGGGAAAAATATCCGCTTGATTGTACTTGATACTGGACAACGGGAAGGGGAAAAGGGAGAAGTATATAAGCTAATAAATCCTGAAATTGAGTTTGTTGATGGAGAGAATGAAGTTTTTGAGGAAGGATGTTTAAGCGTGCCGAATATTTCTGAGAAGGTTGTAAGACCCGACAAGATTATCGTTAGAGCGGTAACCCTCGATGAAAAGGAAATAGAATTTGAGGCATCAGGGCTTTTAAGCAGAGTAATTCAGCATGAGGTTGACCACCTCAATGGAAAGCTTTTTATCGACAGAGTGAGCAAGATAAAAAAAGAGCTTATAAAGATGAAGTTAAGAAAGATGCAGAAGGATTGATGAAGATAATCTTTATGGGAAGCACTGAAGGTGCTCTTCTCTGCCTTAAAAAACTTGTTGATGAAGGTTTTCATATTGAAGCAGTCATAACTCAACCGGACAGGCCTGCCGGGCGAGGCAGAAAGATTGTTTCTCCGCCTCTTAAACCTTATGCATTGGAAAAAGGCATTAAAATATTCCAACCGGAGAAAATTAAGGAACCATCTTTTTTTGAAACTCTTAAAGGCTTGTCACCTGATTTGATTGTCGTTGTTGCCTATGGAAAGATTCTGCCAGAAGAGATACTTAATTTGCCTCCGATGAAATGCATCAATCTTCATGCATCTCTTCTTCCTCGCTATAGAGGCGCCGCACCTGTCAATTGGGCAATTATCAACGGGGAAAAGGAAACAGGAGTAACAACGCAATTGATGGCAAAAGAGCTCGATGCAGGAGATATTCTTCTGCAGGAAAAAGAAGAAATCCGTCCTAATGATACAGCAGCATCACTGCTTGACAGGTTAATGAAAAAGGGAGCATTCCTTCTTGTTGAAACAATAAGAAAGTGGGAAAAAGGCGAAATTACACCTCAACCTCAAGATGAAAGTGCTGTATCTTATGCGCCTATGTTAAAGAAGGAAGATGGACTGATAAACTGGCATAGGAAAGCGGAAGAGATAGAAAATCAAGTAAGAGGAACTAATCCTTGGCCCGGGGCATTTACTTATCTTACAAGTGAGAAAAAAGAAAGATTGAAGATTTGGTCCTGCCGGGCACTGGCGCGCAGCTATGAAAAAGAGCCGGGCTCTATTTGGATAGAAAACAAAAGACTGATCATTACGACAGGGAGTGGAGTAGTTGAATTGCTTGAAGTTCAACCGGAAAACAAAAAGCGAATGAAAGCTGAACAATATATTCAGGGGTATAAATTGCCCGACCGGTTTTTTTGAATTTAATTTATCTAATTACAGTCAGTTGGCTTGAATATTCTTGTCGTACGGTGGCTGTTGATGGCTGGTAGAATGCCGATTTCACAGGAATCCTTCCAAACAGGAATTTTAGCTTAACTTTTGCATTTGAAAATTATTTCAACCTTTTCTTTTTTGTCTATGTTGCAGTCTGCTTTTGCATTTCCTTCTTTTAGAAACAATTCAAGATGTTCATGGCTTCCCCAAATAGCATTCAATTTTTTCTTTGTCCCTTCGCTATAATTTTTGCAAATCTTTTTGATATCTTTACCTGCTATCTTTATTGAAGCTTCTTTTTTCCCGGTATTTTTGCAAAGGTTATGATAATCATTTTTATGAATATTTGTAATCAAATTACCAAAATGATCATAATATATGACCTGTCCCTCGATTTTATTGACGCTGATTTTTGGAATTGCAGTGTCTGTTTTAATAAAGTTTTGAGTTTTTATTCCTAAACCTTTTAGACTTTTCTCTGATGCTATTTTTGCCGCCACAGGAGCCATTATATCTCTTCCGTGAAAAGTTGAGCTTGGGGAATCCGTTAAGATATTTGTTTTTTTTAATTCAAAGACATCGATCTTTTCCTCATTTTTCAAAATCCAGCTTATAATCCCGTTGTCAGGCATAACAAAAAAGTAATCCTTTGTTTTTGCCATAAGGATTTTTCTTGATGAACCAACGCCGGGATCAACCACCACTAAATGCACCGTGCCGGCAGGGAAAAAATTGTAGGATTTTGAAATAACAAAGCCAGCTTCATCTATATTGTGAGGTTCAATTTCATGGCTTATATCGACAATATTGGTATTGGGACATATCGATAGAATAACGCCCTTCATTACACCAACGAAATAATCTTTATTTCCAAAATCAGTTATTAAAGATATTACCATAGTTTTCCTTTTTGTTTTATTTATCTAAATTAAATGAATTGCACAGTTTTTTCAATTGGAGAAAGGAGTTAAATTTTATTCGTAATAATCTTTCTTACAATTTTTAGTTAGTATTTAGGGAATTTATGAAATAGACTTTTGGCAATTCAAAAAAACAACAAAATAAAGACGCGGAATGGCGAAGACTATAGTAGAACAAGATTCTATCAATCCTGATGAAATGAAATTTTTATGCTTTGCAGTTGAATACAGGTATAT
>RFHX01000020.1 GCA_003695725.1 Candidatus Schekmanbacteria bacterium | reverse complement strand
TTGGAGCATTACATTGATTCCGAGGATTTGTTTAGAGTCAAACTATCTCTTAAACGCTTTAAAATACCATCGTTAATCTTTTTAATAAGGCAATCTAAGTTGCTTTAGGATGAAAATAAAGTGATTTTTAAATAGCTCTTGGTGACAAGAGCTTAAAAGCAGATTCTTATAGCTTTTTGTGCTTCTCACCCATGGCTCAGGCAAGATGCTTGCCCTAAATTCTCCTTTTCTGTCTCGGGGAACTGAAATATCCAGTTTCCCCAAGGCTGTAGAAAGACTCCTGGGATAAAAACCATTCGCCTTGTTTGAAGAATCTTTGGATAAAAATATCTCACGCTCATTCCGCATAATGCAATCCAATATCTGCTCAAGCAAATTGGCAAAGGATGTCTTCTTTTCTGAAAAATAACGCTCAACTACTTCGGCTATCGCATGCTTCTTAGAATAATTAAACATCTCTTCTCGATTCATCTCTTCTCCTAATATTTACTTTGTTTAATTTCACACTCTTATCTATCAAATTTTCATCTAAAGACACAATCTTTTATTTACTCCCAAGAAGCGATATGTCTATTTTTGGGTTGATGGTATTTACTGTAATGTTCGCATGGATAATGAGAAGCAGTGCCTGCTGGTGATTGTTGGAGCCACTGAAGACGGGAAAAAAGAATTAGTTGCCTTAGAAGATGGCTATCGGGAGAGTGAGCAATCGTGGAGAGAGGTGTTAATGGATTTAAAAAGCCGTGGTCTTAAAGAATGGCCCAAGGTGGCTGTGGGAGATGGAGCAATGGGATTCTGGTCTGCCTTGAGGAAGATATGCCCATCCACCCGGGAGCAGAGGTGCTGGGTGCACAAGACTGCAAATATTCTCAATAAACTTCCCAAGAGTGCACAATCCAAAGCGAAAAGCAAACTACATGATATTTGGATGGCAGAGAATAAAGAGAACGCATTAAAGGCCTTTAATCTTTTTATAGAAACCTATGATGCAAAATACCCAAAGGCCACTAAGTGTTTACAGAAAGATCGGGAAACCCTCTTGACTTTCTATGACTTTCCCACTAAACATTGGAGGCACCTAAGGACCACCAACCCGATTGAATCAACTTTTGCAACAGTGAAACTCAGAACAAATAAAGTACGGGGATGTTTCTCCAGGAATACAGTGATTACTATGGCTTTTAAACTCATTGAATCATTTCAAAAACGATGGCAGCGATTACATCGTTATCATCGCCTCGCTGAAATAATTGAAGGAGTTAAATTTATAGATGGAAAAGCTGAAATTGAATAGGCCGCTTAATTCTATATCCATAACATTTGACAATAATTCTTTCATCATTAAAATTCTCTAACTTCTCTTTATGTATTTTTCAAATATTTCTCAGCAAGTAAAAGATCTTCATATGAATTTACATTTATATACTTTTTACAAACATTAAAAGCTTTAACTACCATACCATCATCTATTGCGCACTGAATGAGGTCAGGCAATTCCTTTTCTTTTCTCTCATGATGGATTGGAGTATTTTCAATGTAATCGAGTAGTTTATTTCTAAACACGCAATGTCCTGTCCCCTGCAAATCATTAATTGCGCGCTTTGGTTTCTCAATCAGTCTAAAGATTCTATTATCCCCATCCATAACAAGCGCATAGGTTTTTTTAATAAGGTCAAGGTTGTCAACGTTTAGAATGCCGCAAATACCGAATACATTGTTATCATTTAAAAACATTCTAACCATCTCGCCAAGATTTGAATCAACCATAACTTCATCTCCCAAAAGGAGACAAAAATCATCCTTTTCAAGAGCTTCTGTAGCACATTCTAAAGCATGCACCAGTCCCTTCTGTTCTCTTTGAATAACATATTTTATACGTTTATTTTTAAAAGCTGTACCATAGTAATTAATAATATCCTCAGCTCTATACCCAACGACAATAATGATTTCAGAAATCTCTGGAATAATCACCTGATCTAAATTATGTTCAATTAAAGGTTTCCCCATAAAAGGAATCATACATTTATTCTGATTTTCTGAAAATTCGTTTATGCGATTTCCGCGTCCACCGGCCAATATCAATGCTTTCATTCTTCTTGATTTACTCCTAAATTGTTGTTAGTTGCCAAATAAATTTCTATTTTCAGAAACCCATTCAATAAGATTTTTAATTCCTTCTTCAGGCAAAACTTTTGGTTCCCAATGCAGATTTTTTTTAGCTTTTTCAATATTACAGATAAAATATCTCAAATCCCCAAAACGATCATTTTCAAACTTAACCTGTGGCTTTTCCCCTCTTATTTTCCCTATCAAATCAATACATTCTATGAGCGAAATTGCGTTTTTTTCTCCACCGCCTATGTTGTAAACACCTGGAACCTGATTATTATAAAAGGCATCAAATGCTTCAGCAACATCTGTTGCATACAATATATCTCGCACTTGTTTGCCTGTCCCAAATATAGTCAGAGGCCAATTCATTACTGCGCGAATTGAGAAATTTGCAACCCATCCGTGATCTTCTCCTCCTAATTGCCTTGGTCCATATATGCCAGTTAGCCTGAAGCTTGCCGCTTTAAGATTGTAGGTATCTATATATGTTCTCACATATATATCACCGGCAGATTTTGATGCATGAAGCGGGCTTAATGTCCCCTGTAATAGTCTCAGCCCTTCATCAATTGAAGGAGGTGTTCTCCTATACCGCGTTTCTTCTTCCTTTAGCTCTTCATTAATCTTGTTACCATAGATGTGAATCGTTGCACAGCTTGCTACTGGAATTTCAAGTTTTCTAGCTACTTCTAATACATTGAATGTACCGACAACATTAGTTGTGAAATCAAGAACAGGGTCTTCCCAACTTATTGTCATTGCTGGTTGTGCCGCTGTATGGACTATATAGTCGCATCCATCGCTTTCCTTCAACAAAATATCAAAATCTCTAACATCGGCTTTAACCATTTTAACGCCGATGTTTTTTAGATAATTCCAATTATAAGTACGTGCAACATCTGTTACAAATCCTGTCCTTTGTAATTCGTGCTTTGTCATATTATCAAAGGCAATTACCTCTGCGCCTTTCTTTATATAAAATTCACAAACATGAGAACCAAGGAATCCGCAGCCTCCGGTCACTAATACTTTCATAAAAATTCCCCCATTTATATTTATCTTATATAATGCTCATAACCTTGCAAAAAAAATTCTACACAATTACTGTAAAAACGTTTTTAGAATTTTGTTTTTAAAATAAATCCTTCATATTTCATATTGGATTAAAAACTTAACATTCACTGGAGCTTAATAGTTTCTACAATTTGTGGAAATAAATAATAATTACTTATCATAAATTTTCGCGGTGTCAATGAAATAGCTAAAATATGTTTTTGATGGATTCCAAGGATGCGCCATGGATTCTTCTTGTATTATTTATTATTGATCTCCAATAATTTTTTCATTCAAATTTACACCGATTCCCTTCGGACTTAAGCAGAAACGGACAAAAATAAAAACATTAAAAATGCAAGGCAGGAATACTAAACCGATTAATGATAAATGCTACAATTTTTCCAATTTCAAAAAATCAGAAATTGAATTTAAAAACTTTTTGAAATCACTTAGTCGGCTTTTCAAAATATTCCAGAGCTGATCATCATCAACTTGCCAATAGATATGAACAAAGCGATTACGAAATTTACTCATATCCTGAAGATTGTTAGCAAAATCAGCATCTATAATTCCTTCTTCTAAAAGCACTTTAAAAGTATCCGCATAATCGTCCGGTTTTCGGAAACCATTTTGAGAAATTATATGATTGGCAATACCTATAATAGATTCAATAGCAACAATGAAATGATATTTTGCGCTCGCAATTTTATCAGGATCTTCTTTAAATTGATTTTCATCTATTGAAGAAAGAACATTCAACCTTTTAACACTCTTTCGCATTTCCGAAATTAGCTTGCCAATTATCTCAGGATTATAAAGGGGCATTTTTAACTTCTCGCAAATATTCATCACTTAAATGTTTAAAATCAAAATACTTCCGGAAAATAAGGGATTCAAAATCTGACCTTAAAAAGCTGTTTTTATCAATAATAACTTTCCCATTTTTCACAACATTAAATGAAAAAGTTAATGGACTAAAATTCAGGATTCTAACATCTACAGGAATACGCACTTTATCTTGAATTATTCTTTCTAATTCAAGTTCCAATTTCAATGACAAGTTCGAATCAATTTCCTTTTCAATATAAAGTGCTATATCAATATCTTTAATACTTTCAGAAGACAAAAATGATCCAAATATATAAGCGAAAATTATCCTTGAATCTTTACATAGAATCCTAATGATGGATTCTTCAATCTCTCTCTTTTGTTGTTCACTTAATTTATAATTTTTTGGATTCATATTTTTATCTTTAGCTTATCAACATTAAAATACCATCCCACCTTGCGATTGGCAAGCACTTATGAATATAAGAATAGCGGCTTATATAATGTGAGTGGCAGAAAAAAAGACAATCAACAGATTATGCTCTCGCTATTTCTCTAAACATCTCATCGATTAAATGCAGTGCTCCCCTATAACCAATTAGAGGCATAGAAGATGTATTGATTCGGTGAATATGTGTAGGTGCAATGCCAAGAAATGGGATCCCCAACAAATTTGCAAGATGGAAATCCTCGCCCCTGCCTATCAAAAATGTAGGATTTGATTGCTCAGCAATGTTTTTCAGGTCAGCATTATCTGGATCAATGGCAATAAATGGGTCAACATTGAATCTTTCACACATACTTCTCAATATTTCAAAAGTTGAATCGGTAGATGAAGAAACTCCTATACCAGCAGGTGTCATTCCCATTTCACCAGTCAGAAAATTAAAAATACCCAAGGCATAATAAGAATCAGCAAAAAGAAAATAGCGGTGGCGAGAAATTACATCTTTTACTGCGCCTTCATAATCTGACAGAGCCATCCTGAATTGCTTTTCTTCCTCCTCGACAACTGAATCGACAATTCTGCTATTCACTCCCATCTTCTCTGCCACACTTCTTAAAAATTTTTTCGTAGCAACAGTGCCTATTGGATAGCCCTCTAAGGAAGAAACATATTCCATATCGAAACGCCTTTGCAGTATTTGAGCCGCTTCATATCCTATACTGTCAGATACTATAACATTCATTTTTGCCGAAGTCATATTTATGAAATCTTGAAACCTCAACCTGTCTCCAATAAAGGTAATATTCACTCTGATACCTATTTTCTGAAGTAACCTATTTATTTCCTCTATATTCCCCTTCCAGAAAATATCATGCACAGGAATTATACCTAAAAGGTTTACTGTTTTTTCCTCTTTTTCTTTCATATCTAAAAACCGTGATTCAGCAAAAGCGTTGAGAGCATAATTGTATCCATCAATGGTTGTACCTTTAAACCCACCGGCATTTACGGCTACAACCGGTATTCCAGTCTTCTTAAAAGCCCTTTCTGCAGATTCTTTTATATCGTCGCCTGTTATCGATGGTGCGCATCCGGCAATCAAAAGTTGAAAATCCGACGGTTTTTTTTCTGCAAACTCAACGAGTGTCTTGTAAAGAATCTCGTCGCCTCCCATAATCACATTCTTCTCATTCAGCATTGTTGAAACTAAATTGTGATTTCTCGAAAAACGGGCAGAAGCACCAGTGCCTGAAATATAAAGTGAAAAATTGCATCCCGGCGAACAATGGGTAACAATTCCGCAGTTTTCCATTACCAATCCTGCATAATATGCCCCTGTAAAGGCGCAAGAATATGGAAGCGGAAGCTCTACTGCATTAAGAGGATTTTTTCTCCTGTCAATTATTTTTGCCATCTTCCTCCTGCCGCGAATACTCAGAGATTATCTGCCTTATTTCAGAAGTAAGAAGTGGTTTGAAAGACTCTGCATACTTTGTTCTATTTTCAACAATAAATTGCGCAAGCTCGAAATACATTTTTGCCTGCTCTGATTGAGGAAATTTCTCAATCACAGTTTTCCCATACTTTTCTGCCTTCTGTATAGTTTCTGAACGAGGGATATGAGATACAACTTCAATCCCCATTAATGCTCCAATTTTCTCAACAATATCTTTTTCAAATGGCACACCTCTCATATTGTTTATTATTCCCTTTAATCTACATTTTGCGCCGTTTTCTGCCAATGCAAAAATGCTCATACAAATATTATTCAACTGAACAAGAGAAAAAAGCTCGCCAGAAGTGACGACATACACTTCATCTGCAAATCCTTCCTTCAAGGGCTGGGCAAACCCGCCGCAAACTACATCTCCCAAAATATCATAAATTATGAAATCAACCTCATATCGTTCGAATACATTATTCCTCTCAAGAAGCTCGAGGGCATATGCCACACCCCTTCCTGCACAGCCAGTGCCCGGACGAGGACCACCGCTCTCTACACATAAGATTCCATTAAAACCTTTCTTTATAACCCTATCCAACAAAATCTCCTCATCACTCACCCTATCTGCAACATCTAAAACAGATGGAATCAAACCTCCGCATAAGAGAGAAACAGAATCCCTTTTTGGGTCACATCCAATCTGCATCACCTTAGCCCCTGATAGTGAAAGAGCCGCACTCAAATTGGATGCGATTGTGGATTTGCCAATCCCACCCTTACCATAAATCGCGATTGACCTATAATTGGATTTTGTCATATCTATGCAGGCATCTTTAATTGAATCGTGTCTGACTGATAACGCCTCAACATTTCAATCAGTTTTTCAAGAGAAAGGGGTTGAGGAACAACTCTCTGCCTGTTTTGGTAAATATTCTCAGCAGTTTTTTTATAAATCTCTGCTATCGGATTTTCAGGCGCTCCTTTCATTACA
Source organism: Candidatus Schekmanbacteria bacterium (assembly GCA_003695725.1). NCBI lineage: Bacteria > Candidatus Schekmaniibacteriota > Candidatus Schekmanbacteria bacterium. The sequence goes on along the minus strand of RFHX01000020.1, from coordinate 7,866 downwards.
GCTTCACCCTTGCCTTCACAAACCTGTATAATCTCATCTCTTGGAATTGTTGAAATTATGGGAATTCCTGTCAATTTGCCAAATTCTTTTATTACTATTTCCTCATTTTCTACACCGCGAAGATTTCCAATAATACCTGCAATTCTAACCTTCGACCCCTTCTTTGCCAAATCATTAACTGCCAATGAGATATTGTTAGCGGAATATAAAGACATCAACTCTCCACTTGTTACCAAATATATCTCCTGTGCAAATCCGCTGCGCATTGGTTGTGCAAACCCGCCGCAAACTACATCTCCCACAACATCATAGATAACAGCAGTAGCTCCAATTCTCTCAGGTATTTTGAAGTGCTTGAGCAAATCGAGGGCAACAGCGATTCCCTTTCCCGCGCAGCCACGCGCAGGCTCGGGTCCACCAGTTTCAGCACAATAGAGATTGTCATCAAGAGAGTAGATACTTTCCATCAATGCTTCTTCTGAGCGTCCAAAGTTCCTTATGCTTTCAAGAATCGTCGGCTTTTCATCAACCTTTGTACGCAGAAGATAGGTGGAATCGTTTTTTGGAGAACATCCAAGCTGAAAAACTCGTTCGCCAAATTCCATAAAACAAAGGGACAGATTGCAGCAAACGGTAGATTTACCTATCCCTCCTTTGCCGTAAATGGCAATCTGTCTGATTGTGCTATTTTCTTCTTCCATTTTCATAAGAACCGCGATTTTTTTTACTACTATATATCAACCACTCTTTATAATCCCAAATCAATAAACTAATATATCTTCACAAAGCCCATAAAAACAATTTAGCCAATGACAATATTTGTGCCTTATAAATAAACAAAACCTTTTGGTCAAGATATTGAGGCAAGATTAGATTTCGTTTTTAAATTAAAAGAGGCAGCTAGAAGTTACAGAAGAAAAAATCACAAAATATTAAAATGATATAAAAAGCATTCTTAGTTTGAAAACTCCTGATTCTCACTATCATCAGGAGCCAGTGCTTTAATATGTTCCATAACTCGGTCAACAATCTTCAACCATGTTTCCTTGTTATCTGGAAGTTCATATAGGTCAGAAAAATCAATTGGTTTTCCATAGTAAACCTCAATTTTTTTAAAAATTCTCGGGATATAAGAGCCAATGGGTAATACCTTGTTCATACCAACGATTCTTACAGGGATTACAGTCGGTTTGGCATCATAGATGATTTTTCCAACACCAGAACGCCCTTTCCCTATTTTGCCAGTCCTCGAGCGTGTGCCTTCAGGAAAGTTTATCATTGTGCAGTTGGGAAGCATTTTTATGATTTTATTCATCAACTCAATATCTTTCCTGCCTCTTTTGACCGGAATAGCCCTCCAATTCTTTGACATCCATGCAAGTACAGGATTTTTAAAAAAATTCTCCTGTGCAGCAGGGTGATATGGGATTAGTGAAGGCTTCAGAAGAGTTCTTGGATAAAACAATTTTGTCCCTACAACGAAGCTGTCAATCATTGTTTGGTGATTTGGAAGAAGAAGCAGATTCTTCTTCAAAGGTACATTTTCACGGCCATATACGACTGTGCGGTTAAGAATTGTAAAAAAAATCCATGCAATAGTGATTGTCGATGCAATCCAAAGATAAGATATTATGCTCTCTATCAGTGATTCTTTATTAGGTTCACTCATTTTTGAAAATAATGGAATTTACAAAGGAATATTCCCGTGCTTTTTTGCAGGATTTCTATCTGTCTTATTATGCAGCATCTCAAGAGCTTTTATTAGTTTTCGCCGAGAATTAGCAGGCATTATTACTTCATCGATTATTCCTCTTTCTGCCGCAATATAGGGATTTGCAAATTTGGTTCTGTAATCATAAACGAGTTTCTGCTTTAGCTCATCAGGATTATCAGAATTTTGAAGTTCCTTTCTAAATATTATATTTACTGCTCCATCAGGACCCATCACCGCAATCTCTGCTATGGGATAGGCATAATTTATATCGCCTCTCACATGCTTACTCGACATAACACAATATGCGCCGCCATATGATTTTCTCGTAATAATAGTTATCTTTGGAACTGTTGCCTCCGCATATGCATAAAGGAGTTTAGCTCCATGCCTGATGATGCCATTTTTTTCTTGATCAAGCCCCGGCAAAAATCCCGGAACATCCTGAAGGGTAATCAGCGGTATATTGAAGGCATCGCAAAACCTGATAAACCTTGCACCTTTGACTGAAGCCTTGATATCGAGACATCCTGCAAGCACAGCTGGCTGATTCGCTACAATGCCAACAGTTCTGCCGTTAAGTCTTCCAAATCCGGTTACAATGTTCGTTGCATAATGTTCCTGTGTTTCGAAAAAATAATTTTCATCAACGAGTTCTTTTATTACTTCCTTCACATCATAGGGCTTGTTCGGGTTGAGAGGAATAACCTCTTCTATTCTGGGAGTCTCTCGTCTTGGGTCATCATCGGTATTGACTATGCGCGGTTCTTCCATATTGTTTTGTGGCAGAAAAGTAAGAAGTTCTCGAATCGTCAGAAGGCACTCCTTGTCATTTTCGCATTCAAAATGGGCAACGCCGCTGTCAACATTGTGTGTTTCAGAACCGCCTAATTCCTCCATTGTTACATCTTCATGAGTTGTTGCTTTTATGACATCAGGACCTGTAATAAACATATAGCTCGTATTTTTGACCATAAATATAAAGTCGTTTATAGCAGGAGAATAAACTGCGCCGCCTGCACAGGGGCCCATAATTGCGGCAATCTGCGGAACGACTCCTGATGCAAGAGTGTTGCGCAAAAATATTTCAGCATATCCGCCAAGACTTTCAACTCCCTCTTGAATTCTAGCGCCGCCTGAATCATTTAGTCCGATAATGGGTGCGCCAACTTTGAGAGCAAGATCCTGAATTTTTGCAATTTTTCTTCCGCATGCTTCACTCAGAGAACCGCCAAGAACAGTGAAATCTTGGGAATAGGCATATGCAATTCTCCCGTTGATTGTGCCGTAACCGGTAACAACTCCGTCACCGGGATACTTATTCTTCTCCATCCCGAAATTCGAACACTTATGAGTTACAAATTTATCTATTTCCTCGAAGGAGTTCTTATCAAAAAGAATATCGAGGCGTTCTCTTGCGGTAAGCTTCCCCTTGTCGTGCTGTACTTTTATCCGTGCTTCTCCGCCTCCAATCTCAGCTTTCTTTTCTCTTTCCAAAAGCTCTTTTTTATAATCTTCAAATGTCTTTTCTTCTTGCAAGATTCCCCCTCCTATAAAGTGAAGACTTTTTCAATGTAAAGAATATCTTAATGAATTAATCTTCAAATTTTTTGAACATCAGACAGGCATTCGTTCCACCAAATCCAAATGAGTTTGAAAGAACATATTTAAGGTCTGCATCCCTTGCTTCATTCGGCACATAATCGAGGTCGCACTCCGGGTCCTTTTCTTCATAGTTTATTGTTGGTGGAATAAATCCTTTTTCAATCGAAAGCACTGAGAAAACAGATTCTATTGCGCCAGCCGCACCTAATAGATGGCCTGTCATAGACTTAGTAGAGCTGACAGGAATTTTATAAGCATTGTCTTTGAAAACATTCTTTATGGCTGTTGTTTCAATCTTATCATTGAGAGGTGTCGAAGTGCCATGTGCATTTATATATGAAACCTCTTCAGGATTAACTTCCGCATCCTTAATAGTTGCCTCCATACAACGCACAGCACCGTCGCCATCGAGAGATGGAGAGGTCATATGGTATGCATCGCAGGATTGTCCAAATCCGCAAATCTCAGCCCTTATATTAGCTCCTCTTTTCTTTGCAAACTCAAGTTCTTCGAGTATCAATATGCCTGAACCCTCACCCATAATGAATCCATCTCTGTTTTTATCGAAAGGTTTTGAAGCTTTTTCAGGATTATCATTTTGAGTTGTAAGTGCCTTCATTGAACAAAAGCCTCCGATTGCAAGAGGTGTTATCACAGCTTCTGTGCCTCCTGTAATCATAACATCTGCTTCACCGCGCTGTATAGACCTAAATGCCTCACCAATGGAATGTGTTGCCGATGCGCATGCCGTTACAACACTCGAGTTTGGCCCTTTTGCGTTGAACATCATCGCAATATGTCCGGGTGCAAGATTGATTATCACCTGCGGAATGAAAAAAGGAGAAATGCGGCGCGGACCCTTCTCAAGCAAAACCTTATGGTTGTGCTCTATCAATGGCATTCCACCTATGCCTGAACCTACAATTACACCTACTCTATCAGCAAAGTCATCCTTTACCTCGAGCCCTGAATCCTTCATTGCCATTACACTTGCCGCAACTGCAAACTGAATAAAAATATCCATTTTCTTTGCTTCGCGAGAATCCATATATTGTGTTGCATCAAAATTTTTGACTTCTGCCGCAACTTGGCAGGAAAATTGTGAGGGGTCAAAATGAGTAATTCGTGTTATGCCGCTTTTTCCATTCCTGAGCGATTCAAGATTTTCTTTTTCACCTATTCCTATGGGAGAAATAATGCCTACTCCGGTTACTACAACCCTTCTTTTGCTCAAATTTCCTTTCCTCCATTTCACACATTTTTCAGTTGATGGTTAAATTAGCATCTTTACTATCACTATTTACAGGATCAAAGGATTTTATCTTATCATACAGTCCTGTCCTTATCCTCTCGAGGAATTTTTTATTTTCTTTCATCCATTGTCTAAAAAGCTTATATCCTTGAGATCTTCCAAAAGTTGTAAATAAGTCAAATTTCAACAGCCGAAGCATAATTCGCCTTTTCGAATAGAATCTTTTTGTAGCTCTCAAAACGGCTTTTTGAAGTTCAAAGGGAGACATTCTCTCCGGCTTATAGACTACATGATGACCATCATACAATCTCCAATCATATGTGAAGATCTTGTTTCTGCTTTGGAAGTCATTGAATATCTTTGAACCGGGAATCGGAGTTAAGATCATAAACTGAACAGTGTCAATGTGGGTTCTCTTCGTAAATTTAAGTGTCTCCTTTATAGTAGCGCTTGTATCTGAATCTGCGCCTAAAACGAACATTCCATGAATCTTTATTCCATATCGATGAAAGGCTTTGATTTGGCGCTTTATCTTATTCAGGTCGAGTTTTTTGTTGAAAGTTTTTATTGTTTCAGGATTGATTGATTCAAAGCCTATATAGACATTGGAACAGTTCGTTCTATGCATCCTTTCAAGAAGTTCAGTATCATCTGCAGTTTCTATTCGAACCTGAGCACCCCACATCACTTTATTGCCTTCCTTTTCTTTTCTCTCCAAAAGTTCTTTTGTCCTTGCGCGGTTTGCGGCAAAATTATCATCGCAAATGAAGATATAATTTGCTTTGACATTGGCAAACTCTTTCATCACTCTGTCAATGCTTTTAGTGCGATATGACCTTCCATAAAAATTTGTAACAGTACAAAACTGACAATCAAAAGGACATCCGCGTGATGTTGACAAAGGAAAGATATTTATCTTTTCATATCCGTCAATGAGAGTAAAATCCGGTAAGGGAGAATCATCAAGAGATGAAAGGATTTTTCTTGGTGCGTTGTTGATTACTTCTCCTTCAGAAGTTTTAAAGGATAAACCATCAACAGTGCCAATATCTCTATCTCCTTCAAGGACATCAAGCAATTCTGCAATGGTCTCCTCACCTTCACCCCTTACGACAAAATCACAATATTGTAGGCTCTCTTCAGGCATAAATGTCGGATGGAAGCCGCCCATAACAATCGGGATCCCTCTTTTCTTAAACTCACTTGCAATGGCATATCCTCTAACCACTGTTGATGAAGTACAGGAGATACCCACAAGGTCTGATGAAAATGCCTCATTGTAATCGATTGGCTTTATATCCTCCACATAGATTTTTACTTTATATCCCTTCTCTTTTATTTTTGCGCCAACCACAGGCAAGCCAAGACGGGGAATTTTATAATTGGTAAAAATATGCGACCCTGCTGATGAAGGTTCGATCAGCGTTATTTTCTCTATTTTTTTCTTGTTTGTTGAAATAATCATCTTTCATACCTCTAAAAACTCAATTGTTACATACCAATTAGGAATTTTCTCTTCTAACACCTAAAAAAAACTTAGTCAATTCTATAAGCTATCCTCCTTTTTGATATAATGTTGTTCTGTCCTTTTATTCAATTAATGACAGATTTTCAAATATAGTTTGGAAATCTCCAGAAGAGGCATTATTACTTCTTTTGATAGATAAAAAACTTATCAGGAAATCCACCACCCCTTTTCTCATAAAAATGAGATACTTCATCGATATAATAAGGAGCCTTCTCTAACAAGTAAGTATATCTTTTAATTGAATTGAATTCAATGTTTATAATTTCGTTTCTTAGCTTTTCAGGAGTTTTTATTTCATCAATTAATACAAAAGAATCATCAGTCTGTCTTTTATCAGCGGTAATTATCAAGGATGGCAACTTTTGGGGTTTGGCAGTTATCAGTGGATTTATGAGGATTATATCTCGCGCAATCCCTGCCATCATTAAAGGATAAGAGCCAAGAGGCTCGCCATAGAGTGATGAATCAAAATTTGCGCCTTGTAAAAAATCAAAAGAGATGAAATCTCCCTTTTCGGCATATCTTTTTATGCTTTTTGCCAATTCAAAAAACTCTATGCGCCTCTTTTTCACTTCGTTTATCTTCCAAATCACACCTGTATTTATTCCTAAAGAAACAATCATTGCACTTGCTATTGCTGTTTGAAACAACCTCAATGAAATTTTGTATCTCTCATTATAGACTTCCAAAATTTGGAAGAAAAAGCCGGCTGAAATAATTGCTATCAGAGGGAAAACAGGCATAATGTAGCGTAAATAATAATTCCTCAAAAAACCAAAAAATAGAAATGAAAAGGTAAGAGGTATTACGAGAATAAGTTTTTTCTGTTCAAGATAATCTTTTCTCTTCCATAACATGCGGATACTCAAGTAAACCAATCCTGCAAGCACTATTAAAAGAATAAACTTATGAAAGCCAAGAGCTATAAGTTCAGATATATAAAATTTATAGCCGGATAGAAATGTCTTAGGTATTTGTGATACAAATGGGTCTGCATCTATGCCTTTGTCAATACGAAAAAATTCGTAGAAAAATACATCCTTCAAGAAATAATTAAAATGGATGAGCGTATGGGGGAAAATGATAAAAAAAGCGAGAAGAGAAAGTAGAAAGAATTGAAATGTTGATTTCAAAAATGGACGAATTTTAAATTTTTTTTGAATCAAAACAAGAAGAACCAAAGGAGCCAACAATGGCAGTGTCGTCAATTTTGCAGCAACGGAAATACCATAACAGAGAGAGAAGAGAAGCAGATACCTTTTATCTTCCCTGCACCAATACCTGCTGAAAGCAAAAAGGGACAAAGTAAAAAAAAGCGTTGCCGGATTATCACTTAACAATCTATGAGAAGATATTACAAAATAGGGAGATGATAGAAGAATTATGCCTGAAAGGAACGCCGTTTTATCGTCGAAGATTTCTCGAGCAAGCAGATATGAGCCAATAATTGTCAAACAACCGATTATTCCATTTAAAAATCTTGCAACTTCAAAACTCTTCTCAATCCCTGAAAGATATGCTGAAATTTCTACAAGATAAGCATTTATAATACCATGGCAAAAATAACCATGAGTAAAATGCCCTACTGAATAAAGTTTGGCTCCGTCTGCAAAACTAACAAATTCATCCATAAAGACTTCATAGGGAAAATGAAAGAGAAGAAAGGTTGAAATGACAATTAAAACAGTAGGAAAAACGATTTTCTTTATATTAATTTTCATACCTTCTGCTTATCAGAATATTAAACAATCTCAACTATTCTACAGCCAT
>RFHX01000019.1 GCA_003695725.1 Candidatus Schekmanbacteria bacterium | reverse complement strand
GGAGGATAGAACTAATAAAAGAAGCTATGATTTGCCTGCAGTTACTCTTTTTATACCGGCCTATAATGAAGAAAAGGTTATTGCAGAAAAGATATCGAACAGTCTTGCTCTTGACTATCCTAAAGATAAATTAGAAATAGTAGTGGCATCTGACGCATCTACTGATTCTACTGAAGAGGAGGTTAAAAAGTTTAAAGACGATAGAGTAAAATTCTTTAAATCTGTCAAGAGAGGCGGCAAGAATTCGATAATTAATGAGTTTCTTGGCTTATGCAAAGGTGAAATAATAATATTTACTGATGCAAACTGTCTCTTTCAGAAAGATGCGCTCAAGTTTTTGATTGAGCGGTTTTTTGACAGCAAGGTAGGTCTTGTTGTAGGACGGTTGAAATATGTGGATGAAAAATCATCTGTTGGCAAAGGAGAAGGACTTTATTTCAAATACGAATCGATGATCAAAAAAATGGAAAGCTCTTTTGGTACACTTGTTGCGGCAACGGGGTCGATTTATGCTGTAAGGAAAAATCTCATCTCTACCCTTGACCTTGATGTGGCTAATGATTTAGCGCATCCAATACAGATAGCTTCGCAGGGATACAAGATAGTCTTTGAAGAAAGGGCAGTTGCAATTGAAAAAGCGACGATTTCAGCGCGGGAGGAATTTAATAGAAGAGCACGAATAGTCACTCGCGGGATGACAGCTTTTATCCGTTATTGGAGAAAATATGGTATGCTGAAGGGTATGTGGGGATTCTGTTTTATTTCACACAAGCTTATTCGATGGTTTATTCCCTTTTTTCTTATAGCTCTTTTTATTCTCAATATCTTTCTTGATTCATTAATCTATAATATATTTTTTACTGTACAGTGCGCATTTTATATTCTTTCTTTGTGCGGTTTTTTCTTTAGAAAGAGAGTGGGAAAGCTTTTTTCAATACCTTTTTATTTCGTGTTGATTAATTTAGCTGCGATGAGTGGTATTTTAAGCTATCTTTTTGGCAAAAGGCAGTCATTATGGAATGTTGCTGAAACAACGAGATAAATATCCTCATTCTTTGTTCGATGGGCCTTAAGATAAGGAAAGATTATAAATGAAAGTATTGGTAACAGGCGGCGGAGGTTTTGTGGGGAGATACCTTTGCAAAGCATTGAAGGAGAGAAACTGGGAGACCTTTGTCATAGATATTAAACCTTTCGAAGAATCAGGGCTTAAAAAAGATATGGTTGACAAATATGTGGAAGGAGAAATAACCAATTATGAAAAGGTCCGTCAGGCAATGGATGGAATCGATATGGTTATTCATTTGGCGGCGAAACATCGCTTTTTTGGAATTACTGAAGAAGAATTTTATAGAGTAAATGTAGAAGGCACGAAGAATATCTTGAAAGCGATGGATGACTGTGGAGTCAAGAAGATCTTCTTTTATAGTTCAGTTGCAGTCTATGGCGACCATAGAAGTCCCACAAATGAAAATGTGATTCCAAAACCAACATCAATATATGGAAAGTCAAAACTTGAAGCTGAAAAGAAAATAGAAGAATGGGTTGAGAAAGGAAACAAAAGAGGTGCATTGATTTTAAGGCCTACGGTAATTTTTGGTCCGGAAAATAGAGGCAACATTTATCGTCTTATTAGACAAATTGATCGATATTTGTTTATTCCTGTTGGAGAAGGCAACAATATCAAATCAACGGCATATGTTGAAAATATAATTAACGCAACTATGTTTTTGATAGACCGCGGTTTTGAAGGAGTTGAAATATACAGTTATGCAGATGAGCCGCATTTGTCATTTAAAGAAATTGTAACTATAATCTATAAATATCTTGGAAAATCAATGCCTAAGCTAAGGTTACCTGTGAAAGCCGTTTTGGCAGGATTGAAACCTGTTGATTCCATTAGCAGCTTCTTTAATATAGATTTGCCTTTTACTGCGGCAGTGGAAAAAATGAATAAAACAACACATCATGAAGCAAAAAAAATAAGACAAATCGGATTCAAACAGATTTTTTCATTAGAAGAAGGACTTGAAAGAACTATCAGATGGTATAAGAATAAAAAATAAGGTTTAAAAAATTTAAAAAGAATATTCTAAATTTTTAAAATGGGAAAAAATCCAAGAAATAAAGTAGGAATTAAAGATATTTTGGAAGTTTTGAGATATTTGATATCTCCAATCTTTTACAAGGAGCTTTTTTATCGACTTGGATATTTTGTCCACGACCATGTAGCCCCAATATCGAAGATGCATATTGCAGGTAATCCAAGAATACATCCTACTGCCTCTTTAAGGTGCGGCGAGAATATTTATTTAGGATTAAATTCGCATATAAATCAGTTTTGCTGTATCTGGGCAAGTCCTTCTTCAAAAATCATACTTGGCGATAATTTGCTAATGGGGCCGGGGGTCAAGATTTTTTCTTCAAATCATGGTACCGATACAGGCGTTGCAATGAATGTGCAGGATTTTAAGGAAAAGGATATAGTTATTGGAAATGATGTGTGGATAGGTGCAAACTGTGTAATTCTTTCAGGGGTTACGATAGGAGATGGCGCTGTTATTGCGGCAGGCGCTGTTGTAACAAAAGATATTCCTCCATATACGATTGCAGGGGGAGTTCCGGCTAAGGTTATTAAACAGCGAAAGTGAATTGAAAAAAGGAAATTAATGGCTGAACTAACAGAAAACGAAAAGGTGAATAAGGTTTTATTGTTATTAGTTTTGCTTTCTTTTGCAGCTTTATACTGGAAAGTATTTTATTGGCTTGGGACAAGATGGTATATTGACCCTGATTATTCTCATGGCCCTTTAATTCCTCTCATTTCAGGTTATCTTGTGTGGACCAAAAAAGAAGAATTGAAAAGGATTCCTGTTGCAGTAGATAATTTAGGACTTTATCTACTTGTCATTTCTATTCTCCTCCACATATTTAGTGTTAGAGC
>RFHX01000018.1 GCA_003695725.1 Candidatus Schekmanbacteria bacterium | reverse complement strand
TCACCACCGCGTTCAACATTATACAAACCTATTCCCTTTTCTTTAAGAAATGATTCCTCCACTAAAAGATTTTCTTTTTTTCCTCTTCTACCTAAAGTTATAACAGGATTGTGTTCAAGTAGGAGAAGAATATTGCCAACATCACCTGACGATACTTTTTGGAATGCCGCCCTTTGAAGCTTCAATCCCTCTTCATAGTCAATTTTTGATAGGAGATAATAAAAACATTCACTCATAATTCTGATTTTATTAGATGAATGAAAGAGTTAATTAAAAATCGGTTTCTTTGCAAAAAGAATCTTCTTTTATATTCTTAGCCAACATAAGAACCTTAAAGACTTCACCCAAACTTCCGGGAAGAAGAAGGTTTTTTATTTTTTGAATTTCATTATATCTTTTTATATCAATGGCGCTGTCTGATGCAAGGGAAGAAACAATATCAAGGATTCCCCACCTGATAAGGAAAGTTTGAAGTGATATGAAATCTATTACCTTAAATCCATGTCTCTTTGCTTGAAAGGCAATTTCAGAAAAATTGACAGAAAAGGTTATATCCTGCTCACCTTGAAGAATATAAGGATTTTTGCTTACTCGATTTCTGCTGAAACATCTCAGCGTACTCTGAGGGAAATCCTTATCATATAATTTGTATGCACTATCTCCGTAATCTATAATTAAGACAAAACCACTATTCATTTTTGCAGAAAGTTTTTTAAAAATATCTTCATAAAAAGGACAAATATCGACTTCCCCTCTTCCTAAAAAATCTTTAAACCATCTTCTGCATTCTGCTGATTTTATATCAGATGAAATCTTCCCCTTCTTTTCCTCAAAGACACCATCGTGGCATTCGACATATATTTCCTCCCTTCTTACTCCTTCTATTCTAACTCTGCTAAAAGGCAGTGCATCAAAGAATTCGTTGAAACAGGCAACTCCATCGAATGACTCAACATCTTCCAATTTCTCATTTATTCCGATATGTTGGCTCAATGTTTTGAATCTTTCCTCGATTTCATTCCTTAAAATATCCTTCTGCTCTACAGCACAAAAGAAAAATTGAATATTTTTTTCTCTTTCCGCCGATAAAGATGAAAAAATATCTTTCAATAGCATTCCATTTCCTGCACCCACATCAAGAATAGTCAATTTTTTATTTGAGGGGAAAAATCTGAGTGTGGAAATCAAAAAATTCGATATACATTTTCCAAAAGCAAAGCTTAAAAGGGGGGCAGTATAAAAATCTTCGCCAAGCCCTCTCCTCTTGTTTGACTTGCCATAATATCCATATTCAGGATGATGGAGAACAAAATCGACATACTCATCAAAAGATATTCTCTTCCTTCCCAAAAAAAGCAAATTGATAAAATCTTTTGGAGAAGCCATTAAATGAATTTTTAAAAAGGACAACCTTATTATTGAAAACTAATCTTTATCCGGTCTATATCCAAGTTTAGAATCTTTTAAAGAAGGTCTGTCTTTCAATATATCAATATTGTAATTGCGCTCATCATAGGAATAGAATGCGCACTCTATTTCATTGCTCATTATAATGGCTTCTTCAGGACAGGCGTCCACACAATATCCGCAAAAAACGCATCGAAGCATATCTATCTCAAAACTCTTTGGCCTTTTTTCAATTGTATCATCAGGATGCTCCTCAGCAACTATGGTAATGCATTGCGCAGGACAAATCGTTGCGCACATATAACAGGCAACACATTTGGGGCTTCCATCTTCTCTCTTTGTAAGGATATGCACACCTCTGACTCTCTCAGAATATTCTCGCTTTTCATCAGGATACTCTATTGTGGGCCTGTCTTTTTTAAAGAGATTTGTTGCAAAATTACCGATTGTAACAGCAAGGCCCTTAATAGTTGCCACAATGTTTTTCTCTTCAACTTCAGCTATTTTTGTTTTTGCCATTTTTACACTTCTTCACTAAATAATCAATTTCTAAAGGTTAGAAAACTGTTCATATTCCCTTTTAATTTCTTCAAATATTTCCTCTACCTTTTCATATCTCTTCTCACCGGAAATTTCAAAAAGTATATCCTGCAGTATTTCATAATGTCCTCTTGCATCTCCCTTATTCGGCAGAGCTTTTTTAATTCTTTGCACCTTCCCTGCATAATTTGTAAAAGTACCTGATACCTCAGCATAAGATGATGAAGCAAAAACATAATTTACCGGAAAATTAGAAGGCACAACAAACATAGAATGAATAATAATAAGCTCTACTCCTTTTAATGCATTTATGAATTCTTCTGAATTTTCACCTTCTTTTATGAGCGACGGCGACATAAAATAAAGCATTTTTATATCGTTAGCTTTAATGATTTCTGCTGCTTTTTGTGGAGTTAGCTTACCTCCCGGAGGAGTACTAATTCCCATAAAAATTGCGCCCATAGTATTTGGATGTTTATCAATTCGCCTTAAAATCTGGTCTTCCCTCTTTTCGGCATCTTCTTTTCCTGATGTCTCACCAAGATAAATGTGCGGTGTCCTAATGTAATGGGAAAAGACTTTTTTAAAGAGGTATATGTCTTCATTGGTAGCATCAGGAGAAGCAATAGCCAAGACTTTTTCATTGTTAGAAGATACAATTCTTTTTATCTTTTCCGTTGTCTTTTCAATGGCATTCTCATAGCTTAAGGATTTATATGCCCCATTCTCTTTTTCTAAATGCTGAAGAAGTCTTGCCTCATCATTCAATAATTTATAAGAAAGCCTCCCTTCGTTACAAATCCAGCTTTTGTTAACATCGGGATTATATCTGGGGCGAATCCTGTAGGCAATGCCGTCCTTTGTATCCAAAAAGATATTGCATCCTGTACTACAAGAAGGACATATTGTTTCCGTAGATTCAAGGAACCATACTCGGCATTTAAACCTGAAATCTCTGCTCGTAATCGCTCCTACCGGACAAATATCGACAAGATTCCCTGAATAGGGATTGTCAACTACAGCATCATAAAAAGTGCCTATCTCAGTGCGATTGCCTCTATAAGAAAAGCCAAATTCTCCTGTTTTAGTAATATGTTCACAAAAACGAATACAACGTGAGCAGAGAACACATCTTTCTGTATCAAGGACAATCATATCACCCAATCGAATTGCCTTTCTCTTTCTCACCTTTTCAGAAAGATCAATTCGAGAATCATGCAAACCATACTTCATATAATAATCCTGTAAATAACATTCTCCTGCCTGGTCGCATATTGGACAATCAATCGGATGGTTGAGTAAAAGGAATTCAAGCACACCTCTCACCGCTTTACGGACACGAGGGCTATTTGTATGGACGACCATCCCATCTTGGGCTACAGTGGCACATGAGATGACTAATTTAGGCATCTTTTCAACTTCTACCTGACACATTCTGCAATTGCCAGCCCAAGGCAGGTCTTTATGGTAGCAAAAATGAGGTATTTCAATACCATTTCTTTCCGCTACCTGCAGAATACTTTCACCCTTTTCAAATTCAAATTCCTTTCCATCAATAGTTATTTTTGGCATAACTTTACCAACTCAATCATTTAACATTACATTTACCATTTTGTATGTGATACTCAAACTCGTCTCTAAACTTCTCAATAAAGCTCTGCACAGGCATAACAGCCGCATCTCCCAGAGGACATACTGTTTTTCCACTAATGTTGTCACAGATATCCAAAAGCAGGTCGATATCCGATATCTTTCCTTCACCATTCAAAATTCTCTTCAAAATCCGTGCCATCCACGCCGTTCCCTCCCTGCAAGGAGTGCACTGTCCGCACGATTCATGGGCATAAAAATGAGCAAGCACTGTTATTGCTTCAACCATACAATCGCTTTCATCAAAAACAATCATTCCTCCCGACCCGAGCATCGACCCTGCCTCAGCTACAGATTCATAGTCGAGATTAACCTTTTCTATTTCTTCAGCTCGAAGTACTGGTGTAGAAGAACCGCCGGGAATTACTGCTTTTAGTTTCTTTCCATCCTTTATACCTCCACACGATTCCTCAAGAAAAGTTTTAAGTGGCAAACCAAGGTCAATTTCATATACTCCCGGCCTATTTACCTTTCCGCAAACACTGAAAAGCTTTGTCCCTTTGCTCTTTTCAGTGCCTATGGAAGCATAGGCATCACCGCCATTCAAAACTATCCATGGCACAGAAGCCAAGGTTTCTACATTGTTTATTACAGTAGGACAATCAAAGGCGCCAACAGTTGCAGGGAAAGGCGGTTTCAAGCGGGGATAACCCCGTTTCCCTTCAAGAGACTCGAGCAAGGATGTCTCCTCACCACAAACATATGCACCCGCTCCTCTGTGAACAATGATATCGATGTTCAAGCCATTTCTTCCAAGTATATTCTCTCCCAAAAAACCTTTTTCCTTGGCTTCATCAATTGCTTTTTCAAGCATCATCGCGCCTTTATAAAATTCTCCTCTTATGTATATATAAGCAGTTTTCACTTTAAGCGCATAACTTGAAACGGCTATGCCTTCGATTAAAAGATGAGGGTCTCTTTCAATAATATGTCTGTCTTTAAAAGTGCCCGGTTCTCCTTCATCGGCATTGCATACCAAATAAATTGGAAGTGTTGTATCTTTTGGGATAAATGACCACTTTAATCCGGTAGGAAAACCTGCTCCTCCGCGCCCTCTCAATCCTGATTTCTTAACTTCTTCAACTATTGTCTCCGGAGCCATTGAAACGGCTTTTTCGAGGGCTTTATAGGCACCGCGAGAAAGCGCCGCATCGATCTGTGGCTGGTCATCAAAATCAGTATTTTTTAACAGTATCTTTTCCATCAATCTACCTGTCAAGCTCACCTGCTATAATGTTCAATCCGCCCAATATTGCTATGAGGTCTGAAATCATTGCACCTTTCAACATATACGGGAATGCTTGATATATAGCATAACAGGGCGGCCTTAACTTAATTCTATAAGGTTTGGCACTTCCATCGCTCACTATATAAAAACCAAGCTCTCCATTTGCAGCTTCGGTAAAAGAGTAAATTTCTCCCTCAGGCGGTTCCATTCCGTGCATTATAAGTTTAAAATGATTCATCAATGCTTCTATATTAGTGTAAACATCCTTTTTTGGAGGAAGTTCAACTCTCTTATCTCCACAGTGCACAGAGCCTTTAGGCATTTTTTCAAGGGCTTGTTCAATTATTCTCAAACTCTGCTTTGCCTCTTCAATCCTTACAATGTAACGGTCATAGGTATCACCATTTGTTCCTATGGGTACTTCGAAATCAAAATTTTCATATCCATAGTAAGGATGATCTTTTCTTATATCATAATCGACTCCGCATGCGCGAAGACAAGGTCCGGTCCAGCCAAATTCTATTGCATCTTCTTTGCTGATGACTCCAACGCCTCTCGTCCTCTTGTGAAAAATCATATTCTTATTGTTCAGCTTCTCGACATAGTTTAGAAATTCTCTAACGGATTCGATTACTTTTCTGCATCTTGTGACAAAATCATCTGGCACATCCTTGGCAAGTCCGCCAATTCTGACATAATTCGTTGTCAAACGGGAGCCACAGCAGGATTCAAGAAGCTCATAAACATCTTCTCTCGGTTTAAAGAAATACCAGAAATTTGTCAAAGCACCAAGGTCAACAAGATTGGCGCCAAGACAGACAAAATGGTCCATTATTCTCGAAAATTCCGAAAGGATAATCCTTATGGCTGTCGCTCTTGGAGTTATCTCTATACCCATTAACCGCTCTACAGCCATAGCATATCCAACATTATTCATAAATGCAGAGCAATAGTTCAATCTGTCAGTATAAGGAATTACAGTATTATAAGTATGAGTTTCACACATTTTTTCAAAACAACGATGAAGGTAACCTATTTCAGCTTCTGCATCTTCGATTATCTCACCATTGAGAAGAGCTTGAATTCTGAAAGTGCCATGCATAGCTGGATGTGAAGGTCCAATATTGACAACATATTTATCTGCGCCGGCATCTTTGAATTCCTCTTTTAAAAATTCTTTGATTTGTGTATTTTTGGTCCTCTGTCCAGCATCAAAATCTTTGCGTAAAGGGTGTCCTACAAACCAGTCATGGCAGAGTATCCTTGAAAGGTTTGGATGTCCATTGAAACGGATACCAAACATATCATATGCTTCACGTTCAAACCAATTGGCTCCCTTCCATACACTTGTTACAGAATCTACGACAGGATCATTTTCATAAAGAGGGACCTTAAGACGAACTCTCTTTTTGCGTGAAAGAGAATAGAGATGATATACTACTTCAAACCGCTCTTCTCTCTTTCCCAAATAATCAACGCCGCATATATCAAGAAGCATTTTGTAATCTAGAGAAGGATTATTTTTTAAGGTATTGCATACGGGAACAATATATTCACGGTTCAGCACAATTGTTAGATTGCCGTATGCATCGTCAACTGAACGAATTGCCTCTGGATGTTCTTCTTTAATTTTTGCTACTGTGGGATTATCCTCGAGCATTTTTCACAGAATCCTTTTCAACAATCTTTTGAATCATCATAATTCCATGAATCAAATTCTCTGGAGTAGGCGGACAACCTGCTACAAATACATCAACAGGAATAATCTCCTTGATACTTTGAACGACATGATATGCTCTATAAAATCCTCCTGATGATGCGCACGCACCCATTGAAAGCACCCATTTCGGTTCAGGCATTTGGTCATATATTTTTTTGAGGACAGGCGCCATTTTGTCCGTAATTGTGCCTGCAACTATAAGAAGATCTGCCTGCCTGGGAGAAAATCTAACAACCTCTGCGCCAAAGCGGGATAAGTCATAATGTGATGAAACTACCGACATAAATTCAATGGCGCAACAAGCTGTCCCAAAAGGCAAGGGCCAAAGAGAGCTTTTTCTTGCCCAATTGACAAGAGCATCTACT
>RFHX01000017.1 GCA_003695725.1 Candidatus Schekmanbacteria bacterium | reverse complement strand
CTATGCAAGTTGTTAAATGGGTAGCAAAAAAATTATATGCTTATGAAAAAGACATTTTCAATTTTATCCCCTTTTGAGCCTTGAATTTGTCAACTCATTTTATCCATTACCGATAAAGCAAAACATAAAAATTATGAAATCATAAAATTTTTTATTGTTAAAAATTATGAAAAGAAAAACTAAAAGAGAAAAAGAAAGAGAAAATCAAAAATACAGCAATTTCTATGGAAATAGAAAATTATTAAAGGATGAAAAGATATTAAAAAAACTTTTCATTTACGCTAATGATGCAATTGCCATAATTGACCATAAAACGGGCATAATTATTGAAGGAAACAAGAAATTTCTGGAATTGACTGGCTGCAGTTTAAAAGAAGCGATTGGTTTGCATCATCTACAAATTTATCCGAGAAACGAACGCCGTGCTTATTCAGGTCTTTTTGAAAAGCTTTTTTTAATGGATAGTTTTATTCTGGATAATATATCAATTGAAAGAAAAGATGGCATAAAAATTCCAGTTGAATTGAGTGCAAGTGTCGTAGAAATAGAAGGACGGAAGATTTTAAAAGGTATATTTAGAAATGTAGAAGAAAGAAAAAAGGTTGAAAGATTGCTCTTTGAAAAACAGGAAGAATTATCTGAAAAAGTAGAAAACAATGTTTTTGAATTGGCGAAAGCTATTAAGGTTTTTCAAGAAGAATTTAGAAGACGCAAAGAAGTTGAAAAAAAATATGAAGATTTAAACCTGCAATATAAACTTATTCTCAATTATGCTGGTGAAGGAATATGCGGTTTAGATAAAAATGGAGATATTACCTTTATTAATCCGGCAGGGGCGAGAATGCTTGGGTGGACTGTAGAAGAACTTGAAGGGAAGAAAATTTGGAAAGTATTCCATAAAATAGATAATCATCAAAAATTTATAAATTGGAATTCCTCCCCAATAAATCGCACCCTTCTTGAAGGGAAAAGTTATCACATTGAAAATGAATTCTTTGAGCGAAAAGATGGTTCTATTTTTCCAGTTGATTATTTGAGCAATCCAATAATTGAAAAAGGGAGAATTACTGGGGCTGTATTAATTTTCAGAGATATAAGTAAGCAAAAGATTGCTGAAGAAGAATTAAAACTTACACATGCAATGCTCAATAATGTAGCAGATACGACTTGTCTTATAGGAAGAGATGGTGAATTTAAATATGTCAATAATGCTTTTTGTAAAAGTTTGGGTTATCGCAGAGAAGAAATGCTTTCAATGAAAGTTTCTGATATTGATCCTTTATTTCCTCAGGAAATTTGGGATGAACATTGGGAAAATGTGAAAAGGAAAGGAAATCTCACATTTGAATCTGTTCATAAGAGAAAGGATGGAAAAATATTCCCAGTAGAGATTAGCGTTAGTTTCTTAAAATACGATGAGAAGGAATTTATTATTGCCTTTGCAAGAAATATAGAATTTAGGAAAAAATCTTTAGAAGCTCTCAAAGAATCGGAATCAAAATTCCGTTCAGTAACACAAACCGCAAGCGATGGAATTGTATCCATCGATTCTTGCGGAAAAATTGTTTCTTGGAATAGCGGAGCAGAAAAAATATTTGGCTATAAGGAAAATGAAATAGTTGGCAAATCTTTAGAAAGGATTATTCCGAAACGACTTTATAAAAAGTTCAAAGAGGGATTTGATTATATTATTGAATCAAAGGATTTCTCCTTCTTGGAAAAACCTATTGAGTTGACCGGCCTTCGGAAAAATGGGAAGGAGTTTCCCTTGGAATTATCATTGGGCTCCTGGTATGCCAATGGTCAAATATTTTTCAGTGCTGTAATAAGGGATATTACTTTTCGCAAAGAATATGAAAAGGAAGTTAAAATGCATGCCGCACGCGCTGAATCTTTGGTCAGGGCGGCATCTAATCTAAATTCTTGTATAGAATATGAAAAGGTGCTTAATACAGTTTGCAAGGAAGTGGCAGAGTCATTAAAAGCGCATTCAGTATCTGTATTTCTTTATGATGAAATAAATGATGTATTTTACAATTCTAAAAGTTTAGGAATACCATCAGTTTATTCGGAACAAATAAAACCATTACCCGGAAAAAGATACAGGGAGTTGTTCAATAAAAATGAACTTGTTTTTATGACCAACAGCTCAAAAGGAATTGAAAAGTTTGTAAATGGCAAACTTTTTCAATTGTTGAATATTAAAACAGTGGCTGTGGCAGGAATGTTGAGAGAGAATAAAATTGTTGGTTTAATCAAAGTCTTTTGGAATGAAAAAGATGTCAATTTCAATAGAAATGAATTTGAGCTTTTAAAAGGGCTTGCCCATCTATCTGCTCTTGCCCTTTCTAATTCAATATATTTCAAAAATTCTTTATCCCATATTGAAAAACTCCAAGCGCTTCATGACATCGATAATGCAATTGCTACGAATGCAGACTTCAACTCTACTCTTGATATCATCTTGAATAGCTTGGTTAATCATCTTAAAGTTGATGCAGCTGACATTTTGATTCTTGAAGATGATGTGACTCTTTCTTGCGTAGCATCCATTGGGTTTGGACGAGATATGGGGAGTAAAATATCTTTACAAAACATAGATTACCGTATTTCAAGGATTTTTGAGACTGGAAAGTCGGTTTTCATTACGCGAATTCAGGATTATCCGAAAGAGGATTTTTCTTTTCTTCATTGTAATAGTGAGAAAATATCATCTTATTGCGCTATTCCATTTTTTGTAAAAGGAGAAATAAAAGGGATATTAGAAGTCTTTACCAAAAAATTCTGTGAGGAAAGTATTGAATGGATAAGCTATCTTGAAACAATTGCAGAACAGATTGCAATAGCAATTGATAACTGGAACTTACTGAACGAACTGAAGGTTTCCAATATTGAACTTGCAAATGCATATGACACAACTCTGGAGGGATGGTCAAAAGCTTTGGACCTTCGTGATAGAGAAACAGAGGGACATACACAAAGGGTATCTGATTTAACAATTAAACTTGCTCTTGCTTTCAATATTAGTGGTGAAGATTTGGTTCATATTCGACGGGGAGCACTTCTTCACGATATAGGGAAGATGGCAATCCCTGATAGTATTCTTTTGAAGCCTGCTAAACTTACGGAAAAAGAATGGGAAATAATGAAAAGACATCCGGTTTTTGCCTATGAACTACTTGCTCCAATAAAATATCTTAAAAATTGCATTGAAATTCCTTACTGTCATCATGAAAGATGGGATGGTAATGGATATCCAAGAGGGTTGAAAAAAGAGGAAATTCCTTTCCCTGCAAGAATATTTGCTGTAGTCGATATATGGGATGCGCTTTGCTCAGACCGTCCTTACAGACCTGCTTGGGAAGAGAATAGAGTGATTGAATACATCCGCGAAATTTCTGGAACTCATCTTGATCCAGAAATCGTAAAAAAGTTTCTTGAACTAATAGAACAGGAAAGATAAAGTACAAATACTATTATTCCAATAATTCATACATTCTTTCTTTTTATCTTTAACAAAGAT
Organism: Candidatus Schekmanbacteria bacterium; assembly: GCA_003695725.1. NCBI lineage: Bacteria > Candidatus Schekmaniibacteriota > Candidatus Schekmanbacteria bacterium. The sequence goes on along the minus strand of RFHX01000017.1, from coordinate 2,532 downwards.
TATGAAAAAAGAAATTTTATCCGTGGCAATAGATGCAGCAAAGTCTGCAGGGCTTTGCTTAAAAGAGAGGTTTGGAAATCAACATAAGATAAAACTAAAAAGAGAGATTGATCCTGTTACCGATGCTGATTTGGAAGCTGAAAAGATTATCATAGGTAAGATAAAATCTATATATCCTGATCATTCGATTTTGTCAGAAGAGTCAGGTGAAACATTTAAAGATAGCGACTTTTGTTGGATAATCGATCCACTTGATGGTACTACAAATTACTCCCATAATTTTCCTTTTTTTTCGGTTTCTATAGGCCTGCAAATGAAAGGTGAAATCATTGCTGGTGTTGTCTATGACCCATTATTAGATGAGCTTTTTTACGCATACAAAGGTGAAGGAGCCTATTTAAATGAGAAAAGAATAGGAGTTTCTCATATCGATGATTTAGGTAAATCTCTTCTTGCAACCGGTTTTCCCTATGACATAAGAGAATCACCTGACAACAACCTCACACATTTTGCGAAGTTCATTATGAAGGTGCAGGCAGTTAGAAGAGCCGGCTCAGCCGCATTGGATTTGTGCTATGTTGCATGTGGGCGTCTTGATGGCTTTTGGGAAATGAAACTAAATCCTTGGGATACTGCAGCTGCGCTTTTGATCATCAAAGAAAGTGGCGGAAAAGTTACTAAATTTAATGGAGACGAATACAGCATCTATGACAAAGAAATATTGGCTTCCAACGGCCTGATTCATAATCATATGATTGAAATATTGACTTCAAATTGAATAAGGTTGCTTTTTAAAGTTATTGACTTGGAACGAGTTGGTATTCCTTTTTTAGTTTTTCAAGAGAGTTGTTAGTGCCTACTACGATTATTATGTCGTCTTCCAATATTTTAAAGTCTGTGTTGAATTCAAGAATTGTTTCTCCTCTTCGCTCAATTCCAATAATTGTGCATCCTGTCTTTTTTCTTACATCCAGTTCTTTTATCGTTTTTTCTGATGATACAGACCCCTTTACACTAAATCTTTCAATACCCAATCTGTCAAATTCGAGACGCCCCTTGTCTGTTATTATATTTGCAAGCATTAGTCCTGCAATCATAGGCAGTGCAAGTACATAATTTGCGCCAGCTTTATAAAATTTATCTATGTTGGAAATATTGTTGCATCTGGTTATTATATAAGCATTGGGATTTAAATTCCTCGCAAGCAAGGTAGTATATAATGCCTGAGTATCGTCATTGAGCGCAATAAGGACAGCGCAATTTTTTTCAATTCCTGCTTTTTTCAACAAGGTATCATCGGTTGCATTGCCTGTAAGAGCATTTTTTAGATTTATTTCCTTTTTGTCAATGATCGTTACATTTTCAGGCATATGGTCAAGGTATTTGTATATTTCCTTTCCTACATGTCCATATCCAATAATGATTAAGTTGATATTGTGTTCTTTCCCTATGTTCTCTTCACTCAATAATAGGTTTTTTAAATTCAATATTTCTTTTTTAGTTCCTATTGCAAATAGTATTGAATTTGGTTCAAGGGTTGTATCTGATGTTAATTCAGTGGTGAATTTGCCTTCTTTCCAAATTCCAATTATTTTTGCGCCGCTTTCTTTCCCGATTCCTGATTCCACAAGGGAGAGATTTGTGATATGAGAATCTTCCGGAACTAATATTTCTGTAACTTTAAGATTACTTGGAATATGCAAAGCGCTGTAAAGTTCCCTAACTATAGGAATGAAAGTTCTATATGCCATTCTTTCACCAAGTTCATGTTTTGGACAGGCAACCTTTTTTGCTCCGGCATATTGTAAATATTTTGCATTGTCCGGCTCTTCGACTAAAGCAATTATATCTATATCGCTTATTCCTTTTGCTGTAAGTATTATATTTGCATTTTCTTCATCTTTTGATGTTACAAGTAAATACTTTGCTCTTTTGATACCTGCATTTTTTAACGCTTGAACTGAGCCGGGTATCCCATGGATAGACCTGATCCCTTTATCATTTAGAGAAAGGCAAATTTCAGGATTAGCATCAATTACTACATAGGGGATAGAATTTATTTCAAGTTCTTCCACCAGAAAATCGACAATTTCAGAATAACCGCAGATGATAACATGATTTTCTAATGTCTCTTCAACTTCTTTAATTGGTTCACTTCTCATCTTAGATTCAATCCACGGCACAAGAAAAAGCGGAATAACCATAAAAATCATAACGACTCCGCTTATCATTACAATTACGGCAAAGATATTCGTAATAGGATGGTGAAAAGGCATTAGCCCACCAAAACCTGTTGTCGTCATACTTTCTATAATGAATTCAAAAGAGCGGATTATTCCAATTTCTTTCTTTTCAAAAAGGGGATAAATAATTCTGAATATAATGGTATAAAAAAAGATGAGAGCAACGAGAGAGAATGCATATTTTTTCCCTCTACTATTAAGATATTTGATGAAAAATATTTCCTTCTTTTTATTCATTTCCCTTTTTAGTCTAACAGATAATCAATTATAGTGGCAATCGCAATAACCT
>RFHX01000016.1 GCA_003695725.1 Candidatus Schekmanbacteria bacterium | reverse complement strand
TGGTTTCAATAAAAATTGAGGTGAAGAAAAAAGACGCCTTCGTTTTTACAGCACTTGTCCTCGCTCTTGCAGTGGGGCTTTTTGTTTACGCACAAAATTCTGGACCACCAAGCTACCTGGGTCATACGGCGGACAGCATAAGCGTTAATATCCCGGGAAAAGGTTCCATGACCTTGCAGGAGGCAATTGATGGAGGATATATGCTAAGCTTTTTTGATATAAGGGGAGTAAATAAGACACTCAGACAGGCAATGCAGGACGGCCAGCTCAATCAATTTGCATTAATCTCTCAAGGAATTAAGAAGACTACGGGAAATTATATTACTTTAGATTCATCTACGGATTTTAAGGTAGATAGTTTAAGTTCTAAAAAGTATGGACTTAAGAAACCAAAGACTTATATTGTAAAAATCGGACCATTTGATGAACCAAACGGTTGTCACGGCATAACAGCAATTGGTTTTGTTTCTATGAGCCATACAACTGGAAGGGGGAGCTATCAGGAATTTCAAGTTCCTGTGAGTGCAGGAAGCTATGAAGGAACTCCATGTGAGCCTACCAAAGTAAATTTTACGTACGTGGTAGATGGTACTACTGCTAAACTTAAAGTGTATTTTCCAAGAGCAAATCCCAGAACACAAATAGACCTCCCTTACGAGATATACTGGTTTGTACCCGCTCAGTGATTCCTCTTTAGTTTAATTGTAGCGGTAGAGCTCTATTAGTTGAGATGTTATGGAGGTCTTTTATAGGGGGGTTATCGTTTTTTTTGAAAAATTCCAAGAATTCTACCTAAGCCACGAGTTTTTTTGATTTCTTCTTTTTGGACCTTGTGAATTTCTCTTTCAATAAATTTTTGGCACTCGCGCCAGAAATCAACAGGAATTATCCGGCCCTTTAATTCGTCCCGACGATTGTTGTAAAATTCATTGTAAAGCTTAATTAACTTTTGGTCCCTTTCAAGGGTGCTTTCCAAGGGGTATTCAAGGCGCTTGCGAAAATCTTCATAATATCCCATAAAAAGTATTATCTTTTTGGATTTAATAATCTGTTGGAATCTCAAAAACCCGTACCTCCCCGTGGCTACATTAAAGAAAAGTCAATCAAAAATTAAAGATTATTACATTGAAAATTAAGGATTTGGGGGAATGTTCCACATTGGCTTTAACCTGATAAGCACTTAATAATAACAGAATCTTGATTTTTAGAAAATCCTTAGGTATACCTGCTCATTTTATGGTATACCGATTTTTTAAAAATGGAAAGATTTATTAACTATGAAAACTTTAAAAATAAGTAAAAATGGACACTTTATTGATGTATTGCGAGCAGACAAGCCGTGAAGAAATTGAAAATTATTGGAATGCCGAACTAAGGAGGCTAGAGTGTGAGAATCAGTTTTACGCATTGGAAAATTCAAAAAGGAAAGCTCTTGAAAAAAGGCGAGATTCTCTTGCCGCGGAAGCCAGAACTTACGGCATATCTTTTAGAAAAAGACCGAGAATAGAACCTCCGATTTATTTTGATAGTCTTGAAAGGTTTGACCATTTAAATGAGAGAATTGATAAAGCAAGGCGTCTTAACAGGAAGTTGAAAGAGGAATATGAAAGAATAATCTTGATAAGAGAGGAGATTTCATTCTATGAAGAGAAATTGGCTTCACTGAAAATGGGAAAGATTCCAGCCTAAATATCCCTTGCAAAAACAGTTCTTCGCATATTTGCCTTTGCTCTCTCTTCAGCTTTTTTCAGGATTTCTTCAACCTTCTTTTCAAGTTCAGCGTAAAACTCTTCAGAGATGTTCAACTCAAGAAACTCTTTTACCTTGCTTCTCACAATCAGAGCCATTTTCAAAAAAACCTCCTTTTCCGTTCTTTTTTACATAACTTTTGACAACATAATAAACATAGGCAATGATAATTAAAAATATTGTGCCCCATAAAATTGCCCTGTTTATTGAATCTATCATATGGAGGCTTTCTGCAAAAAGATATCCAACAATGAAAAATGTTGAAACCCAAATAAATGCAGAAATAACTGAGAAAAATAAAAAGCGAGTATAAGGCACTTTCTCATTTCCAATAACAAATGGAATGACCGAACGGGTTGGCGGATTCAGCCGGCCCAAAATTACAGCTTTTCCAGTATGGCATCTTACGAGATGGCCTATCTTTTCCAGAAATTTTTTCTTAATAAAGAGACAGCCGACAATTTTATGAAATTTTTCCTTCTTGGCAATTTTTCCGGTAAAATAGCCAACATTATCAATAAAAAGAGTTGCAGTAATGCAGACAAGATATGCCACCCCTAATTTGAATACTCCAAAACGTGAAAAAATTCCAGCGGCAACAACTGCCGGCGTTCCTCCGGGGATTATAACGCCAATGAGCGGGAGCGATTCGAAAACTATCATAGAAAAAATTATCGGGTACCCAAAGGACTCAATAAGGCTTTTTACTAAAACAATCCAATGCACCCCCATGAAAAATGCTAAACTAACCCCTATAAATACCTTTATATTTTAAGGCACATTAATAATCTTATGAAAAAAATAATTATTGCGCTAATAGTTCTTGCAGGAGTTGCATTATATTCCATTCCGAATACAGAGCCCGTTGCTCTTTTTGAAAACAAAAAATTTTATCTTGAAGTAGCTAAAACTCCTATAGAAAGGCAAAGAGGCCTTATGTATAGGGAGAACCTTTGCAACAGCTGCGGAATGCTTTTTGTTTTTGAAAAGGAAGGGGAACTTGGATTTTGGATGAAAAACACTAAAATTCCTCTTGACATAGTTTTTATAGGTAGCGACTATAAGATAAAAAAAATCGTGCACGCCAAGCCGTGTAAAAGCGAGACCTGTGAAATTTACAAGGGAATTGGAAAATACGTTCTCGAAGTGAATCTTGGCGAATTTGATGAAGGAGACATTGGCAAAACAATTATCCTAAAACCGAAGTATTCTAAAGTCTGAGAATTCGTTCATCCATTTTCTGTCTTCTCTTAAAACCTCCCGTATCTGGGCATGTTTTGGACCCTCTCTTATAAGTTTTTCAAAGCGTTCAATTTTTTCAAGGCTTCCTTCCACAACAATTTCCACGTCTCCGTTTTCAAGATTCCGAACATACCCGAAAAGCCCAAGATTATCTGCGTGAGACTTTACGAACTGCCTAAAGAAAACTCCTTGAACAGTTCCTTTAACTATGAATTTTGCGGCTTTTTTCATTAAAAAAGAGAGCTTTTTCTTTTTTTATAAGTTTTGTTACCCTCTCTTGCAAAATATTCAAATGTCTTGAAAAAGTAAGTTATGTTCAACTTAAAATAGAACCCCTTATGTGAAACAAAAAGTTTATAAATGATTAACTATCCAGTAGTAAATGGGATTCCACAGGCTTGATATTAAACATGAAAGAGAAAAGAAAAGTTTTGAAAAGATAGGAGCTGGTTTCCATAAAGCTAAGGTTTTTCTAAGAAATCATGGAAATGAGTTGTTCCTACACCCAAT
>RFHX01000015.1 GCA_003695725.1 Candidatus Schekmanbacteria bacterium | reverse complement strand
GACTCGCGATTAACATCCTGCTCTGACCTTGTCATATTGGATATAAAACTTGTTGAAACTGTAAATACATCTCTAAAAAAGGAATCATTATATGAAAGGTTTATTGTATTGTTATCAACATTGGAAACAACATCATTAATCCTATTCTCATTAAGCTGTTTATTGAAATTATAATTGAAATTGAACCTATAGATAGAATAACCAACATTGGAAATAATTCGTGTGCTTTCCGCATTTCTTTTTCTTGGTTTAAGGTCATCATAGGAATGATTGTCCTCAAATTGAAAAGATATTGGCAAATTAGGAAAGGGATTGAAAAAGGACCTAATAAAAAAATTGTTGTCTATATTCTTCACAGGACTGCTTCCATAATTGAAAATCGATGTCTCACTTCTCCTAAAACCTGAATTGATGTTATATTTGGGTCCTGAAAAATTAACTTCAAGATAGGGCTGAAGCACTTCATTCGTAGTTCTTTTCTTATCTCCTTCAGTATTCGTCCTTGAATCAAAGCGCGTAAAGCGCAAACTTGTGCGCAATCTTAATAAACTTGTAATGTCCCTATTTACATTCAAATCGTACACTTGATTGAAATCAGCACTGTCCATTGATTCTTTTCCTGTCTCATTTTCGCTAATGGTGTAATCTATAGTTGAAAAACCATCTATAGCCCAAACATTGGGCACAATAATAGTGCACAAAAAAAAAATTAAAATTCCTCGTTTAACATTACTTAAAGCCATATTTTATCTTAAAATAAGCACATCATAAGGTTTTTTGCCCACTTCCGCTTTCCATTCAACAACTCTTGAAAGCTTATCTATGACTGCCACTTTATTCTCATTTTGCATTACGGCATATATCTTGCCCCTATCCTCATCTATCTTCAAATTTCTGACAAACCCTCTAATTCGTAAGGTATGAATAGTTAGATTCGAGTTTGTATCAAACTGCACAATCCTATTAGGATACTGCTGAAAGAAATAAATAATAAAAGGCCTCCTTCTATCTTCTACAATAGCTACGACAGAATTTCCTGTATTTAGCCTTTTTTCAACGGAAAGTGTTGAAGGAGATATTACATCAATATTATTCGAATTGTAACATGCAACATACACATTCCCGTTATTTTGGTCTACAATTATATCTCTTGGATAAGAATCAACTGGAATGGATGATGCTATGATTGAATCAGTCAATGCATCTATTACACTTACATCATTTGACCTGCTATTTGCTACATAAACCCTTCTACCGCGCGAATCAATGTCAAGAGCAATAGGAGAAACACCGACAGGAATAGTCCTCAAAAGCTGAAAACTGCGGGCATTAACAACAGATACAGAGTTGCTCTTATAATTCACAATATAAAGTTTGCTTCCATCAGGCAAAATGGAAATTTCTTCAGGCCCTGAACCTGATTCAAGATTTATGTGCTGGAGAACCCTATTTGAATTAGTATCAATAACAGAAACGCTGTCAGAACGTGAATTTGCCACAAAAATCCTTGTTCCATCAGGAGATGCCACCAATCCCTTAGGTCCTTCTTCTACTTCGATTACAGATACGACCCTCCGCAATGCTCTATCAATTAAAGAGATATTTCCTGAATCTTCATTAGACACATAAGTCATAACTCCCCTTATTTCAAATTTCTTTGTAGATAATTTAAAAACCGGCTCGAAGATATAGTTAACCTTGACAGAACGGATCGGGTCCCAATCAATAAAAAGCGGTGTATTCATTTCAGGATATACACCAAAATCGAAATCAATAAAAACTATCTTCTTCTGCCCATCCGTTAGCAGTTTCTTCTCTTTGCCATCTTCAACAAGTATTGCATCTGTGATTGTCAATTCCATTCCTCTATATTTCCCTGCATCTGCAAAAATCTCACCTATTTGGACCTGTTCTCCTGTTGTTCTGATCGAGTTGATTTGAAATCTTTTTTCGCTTACTCTTATCCACTCCCCTTTTTCTGATTTAATCCTTATATTATCAATAGTTATAGTAAGATTGATACCTGTCCTTTCTGCGCCGTTAAAATAGACAATTACTTTTCCTCTATTTTTTGATATTTTTACTTTTTTCTGTGTTTCTTTTACAGAAGTTATGATTTGCTCACAAGCAATGGTGTTGAAAAAGAGGAAAAATAAAGCTACGAAAAGAAGGGGTAAATTAGCCAGTTGATTTTTCTTTCTCTTACCTTGGATATGTAACATTGTAGCTTTCCCACCCATGGCATGTCGGCCGGCATGAACCTCCGTTTTGTGTTTCATTATAGTCTATTACACCCGGATTTCTGCCAGTTACAATAAGATGTGGCTTTTCAGTAGAACCATGACTGTCGTGACAGTTATAACAGGTATATTGTTTCTTGATATGCTCATGATGTTTTTCGAAGCGGCTGTATTTTCTAACGGTTTTACTTGAATTTGGATTGCCGTAAGTATCATAACGATGGCAGTTGAAGCATATTTCGTTGGACGACATTGTCCTTTTTGCCGTGCTTTGAACATAATTATTTTTCAATATAAAATTATATGTCGAACCGTGAGGACCATTAGCTGTACCGCTGTCGCTTCCATGACAATCTGAACAATACATCAAGTCTGTGTCTGACCATCCATTGACAAATGCATTAGGATTGATATTCAAGTTTTTCCCCTGTGCCTCCACAGGATGGTATGATGGATTATTTGTATTAAATTTAACTGATAAATCCGGCTGTCCTGATGGCTGAGAAGTCCATGAAGAATGACATTTAAAACATATCTGATACTCCCTTAAGGGTGTTGAATTATTTGATGGAGAAACATATGTAAATGAAGGAGTAGTGCCTGCACTTCCGTTGCTTACCTTGACTCTCCCCACACCCTTCAAAGACAAAGGCATAGTCGGTGCTGAGGGAGGTGAAGTGTCTGCTGCTGCTATATGAGGGTTGTGGCAATCTACGCATTCCGCATGCCTGTTATTTGAAGGAGAAGTACCATAATTTGAAGCAGTCCCATCTTCATCTTCTGAATGTCGTCCGGTGTAATCTGAAGCAGGATGACGATATGTTTTTGAAATATCTGTTTGAATGTCAGTGGAAGCAGGACCATTCGAATCATGACAGGTAAGGCAGAGATTTTCTTCTCTCTTTATCAATTGTGAAGGGATAAGGCCATTCCCATCTTCATAACCGTGAGGTGAATGACAATTTACACATTTTCCGCTATCGCTTGCAGGTCTTGCCGAAGGATTAGGTCCTGGCCAAACAACCTGGGAATCTGTTGCATGAGAAGAATCTCCATATTTTACCGAGCCCTGAAATATACCCAAGGAGCTTGCGGAATTGTGGCAAGGACTGGTTCCTGATGTTGTAAAACAAAGACCATTCGTATTGGGAGCAAAAAGCGCATAAGTGTTCGGCGTACCACCAGCACTGTGCTCAATATGACATTGCCGGCAATCTGCCCTTTCAATGGAATTATCTCTCAAAACACCTGTTGATGAATCGCCATGTTTAGTTTGAGTATATACACCCCCTGCTTGTGCTATATATAACGGTAAAATAATAGCAATTTGAAAAATAAATAGGATCAATATTCTTTTTAACATCTTATAATCCATCTTTTTTCGCCTCTCAAAGATTCCTTAATTTCTATTTGTAATGGCACTGTTGACAGGTTTGCATCATCGATGTACCATCCTCCAAAGATGAAGTTGAATCATCATCATACAAAAGACCAAATTTTTTATCTGAACCATGAGCTTTATGACAGCTTCCACAAAAAACCTCATTGTCGCTTCCTGTAGAAGAACCGGGAATTATTCCTGAAGGAGAAACTACAGGCACCCTTGACGAAAGAGATGAAAACCAATGATTTGAATCAATGTGTTTATTGGTTACTCCCTCTGACATTGTAACATCCCTCGTTGGATGACGAAGCCATTCATCACCTGCTGAAGAAGTGTCTCCTGAAGCTGATCCACCCATATTCCCGCTTCCTCCCTGACCATGAATGCTCTCATGACATCCCGAGCACCATTCTGAAAGTCCAAAGTCAGTAGTTCCCACAGCAGTTTGTCTATAATAAATATTATTAGCACCATAATGGGTACTCATTGGGGAAGTAGATATTTGTTGGATTGCTTCAGTGCCTCCATATCCGCTACCAGTCGAATAGGTAACTTTTTTTCCAGTCGCATTACCGGGACTTTTGACAAGGTTTCTATAAAAATTATTTCCATGGACATTATGACAATGACTGCATTTCAAACCTTCAGATGAATTGCCTGTCCAGGTGCCTCCGGGTGGAGGAGATGTAATTCCCAGTGTATGCCCTTTATTTTCACCATATGTCCCTGAGTCGCCAAGCACATTTATTGCTCCTGCCGCTCTTATATAACTATTTGTATTTGCCCCTCTGACATCAGGAGCATTTGCCTTTCCGTCATGGCAGGACAAACAAAGCTCATTTTCATTATTCTTTAAAAGCATATTATAGGGCGCAAGCCCTCCAATTGTTGTATCAGGCCCTGATGTGCCGTCATAGAGATGAGTCTTTGACCCATGCATCACATGACAATCTGAACATACAAGAGTCGAAAAAGTGTGGTAATCTCCTCCAAATGATATATTTGGAAATGAAAAAACAATAATAACTACCAAAAAGTGAAAAAATTTTTTTTGCATCATCGCCATAAAACGAATTTTCGGAATTATAATTCTTTTCTTAATTAACAATAGATAAATCAAAAAAAAATAGAAAAAACAAGTAGTTATTAGTAAAAGAAGAGAATAAAAAGGGATATTTTTTTTCCAAAAAAGAGGGGAATCAAAAGATATTTTCCCTTGTCCCCTCTTTACTATTGAAGGGTAGAAATTCTTTTTCAGAATATCTTCCTTTTGAAAATTTATATTCCTCAAAATATCGAAATCTCTTAATTCTAAGGGAGCCGCTCATTTACTCAAACCCTACTGGTTATCCACATTGTTATGGCATTGTCTGCAACCCTTGCTGAAGACAGATTCTGTATCTACATCCCATCTCAAAGAGAATGAATTATCCGAACCATGGGCTTTATGACAGGTTAAACAAAACACATTATTGTCTGTCGCTACTGTCGTAGCTGTTGCAAAATCAGTAGCACCTTCAACAATGAAGGGCAATCGCGGTATATCAAATCCTGAACCTGTCCCATCTACCCAATGCGCAGGATCTGTATTCGCTCCTGCCGCATCTATCGGTGCATATGCTCCCCATTCACTGTTCGTCCCAGGATGCTTTACCCACATACCATTGCTCTGCGTATAATAATGATCACTACTATCCATAAAGGCATGATGACAATCTATACATATATTTGTAACCTCGCGCCAACTATTGTCTCCTGAAGCAGGTGCTCCATAACCAACATTTGCCTTCTCATAGCGCTGCAACCCTGTCGCTCCTGTCTGTATAAAGGCCCTTATGTCAGGCTCATTCCCGGGATCTGACGCCCACCTCAAATTGCGATAATTCAAATTCCCATGCTGATCATGACATTCTATACATTCAACTCCTGCTGTGCTCATATCTCCTCCAAAATGACAACGCGTGCAAAGATCTCCAGGATTGCTCTTCAAATTGTGCCCCTTATAATTCAATACATCTACATTATCAAACTTCCCTGCTGACCTCTCCGTTAAACCATTGCTGTCAGCCCCTATTACATCAGGTATCCCAGATTTACCATCGTGACAGCTTACACAAAGCCCTATCCCAGACTCCTTCAAAAGCTTCTGATTCGGCGTGCCGCTGTATGGAAAACTCGATATATTCCCTTCAGGACCTGTCCCACCTGCATAGTTGTGCTGCATACTCGCATGCATTATGTGGCAATCAGTGCATATAAGCTGGTCTCCATTATGGTATGTCCCTGTCATACTGCCACCTTGCGCCCCCATCGCTCTAAAACTCCCACCAGAAAAACCCAACTTCTTTTTTGGATTATAAATCCTGTGAATGCGCTGAGAGACAACAGAGGTATTTGCCGCATATGTCCAAAGAGGCAATACCATTATATATAACAATACTATTAATCCGCTAAATATTATCTTCTTTCTCATCTCTATCACCTCCGTATCTCTCTCCTCTCTTATTCTCAACTCTTTCTAATCCCTTCAATTTATTAAAAAAAGTGAGAGGGGGTAATCCCCCTCTCACAGCATTCAGCTAATTAACCCTGCACATGGCAGTTTGCGCAAAGGTCTTTTATACTTGACCCATCACCATCTTCCGTTACAGCAGATGTTCCTGCTTGGAAGATGAGACCAAAGGAGTTGCCATTACCATGAGCTCTGTGGCAGGTAAGACAGGTCGGCGTCTCATTGCCATCATATGCTCCAGCTGTCCAAGAACCATCAGGATCCATCACTCTCACAGGATTTGCAATAGAATTCAGCTGAGCAAGACTGGAATGTCCGCCGCCAATTGCTCCAATGTCAACACCAGCCGCAGGGTGACGGATAAAT